>DJFP01000248.1:11558-18547 GCA_002432565.1 Flavobacteriales bacterium UBA5869 | reverse complement strand
ATTGTGAGGTATTCTTTTACGGCTAGAAACCTGGAACGGTTTTTAACGATCAATTTCTAGCATTTAGCATTAAATGTGCAAAATAGGCATCCAATCTCTTTATGGGATTGGATGTTTTAGTTTGGAAAAGACCGGGTTTTGTTCCCTGCAAAAAAAATGTAGTTTTGTAAAAAAGATATGACCAATCAACTAATTACTGCCTTCAGCTTTTTGTTATTCTTTCAAACCGGTTATTCTCAGGAAATTCGCGTGTCTTCTGATATGCCTGAATCCGCGAGCAGGATTGTCGGGTTTTGGGAAGGCAAACTGATTTCAATGAATACTACATTGGTCCCGGAACTGCAGGTGATTGATACGACTTTTGCAAAACCGAAAGTAAAGACTTTCAAAATCGGTCCGCAGGTGGAGGATGCTAAGAAGGTCGGAACGATAACCTGTTTTATCCACGAAGATTTTATTTACGAGATTGATTATGTTTTCACAAATACCGTCGTTCCCGGACATGCGGGAAATGCAAAAGGATACACGGTCATCGTGAAACGCGATCTTAGGACGATGCAGATCGTCAGTCAGCGAATGATAAACCGGTTGAATACACAGGTCAAGTTTGTCAAAACCCTGGAAGAAGGTTTTTATGTGTGTTTGGGAGATGCTTACATGTCGCACGGAAGAGGATTGAATTACATGACTGTAAGCAATCCGAATGAAATTATTCCGACGCTCATCACAGGATTTGACTACGATTTGGAGCCTTTGACCTCGCTGGATTTGAGTACTTATGAGCCCTGTCTGAATCCCTATCTGAACGAGATTTCGGTCGACGAACATTCTGTGCTGAGTGTTCCCATTATTCAAAAAATGCCGGTAAAAGAGCAGGGAAAGCTGCCAAGAGGAGCCATCACTTTTTTACGGACCAATTTTTCCGGAGATTCGTTGAATATTTCCCTGGAATATGAGCTTGAAGAAGGACTTCACGTGAGTTCTGTGAAAGTTCGCTTTGATAAGAAATTCGCTGTTTACAAAGGGATTTTTATGGTAAACAGATCTTCCGGAGAAACTGCCGAATCAGATTCGAAATACGGTTATGTATACCAGGAATGGGATGAATCGGGGAAATCAACGCTCACGAAGTTGGTGCAGTTAAAGAAAACCGATTTGATCACTTCGATAGGAATGACCGACTCGGACTTTGACGAGTCAAAAGTTTCCCGCCTGAATTTAGATGCGAATGTCTTACTTTTTGAATTTTTACCCGATGGAAGTGCTCTGTATGCTGTAAATACGATTGCTTCACCAAATTTCATGAAAATCACGAACAGTAAATGCATCCTTTGTATTTCGGCAGACGGAGAGTTGAAATGGACCAAAATCCTTCCTTACTCTTCGAATGAATTGTATGCCAATGCGTTTTTCTTTTTGCAGAATGACGAATTACATGTCTATACGAAAGAATTCATCAGGAATTTCTCATCCGGATCCTATCAATACGATGATTCCCGGGGAATTGCGAATGGTTTGTCGGTAGTTATGACGGAACGTATAATGGATCTGGATGACGGGAAGGTCATTACTCATAAGCCGATTATCCATTTGCAATCGGCGAAATACGACTTATTTTGGCCGGTTACCATACTCAGTACGAATGAATATTTGCTTCGTTACCGGTTTACGAAGGGTAATAAGGATAAATGGGTTCGGATTGCTTATTAAGCTTTTTACTTCAATTCTTCCAATGCTTTCTTGGTCCCTATCGCTGCTGTGATATAATCGATTTCCCTTTTCGGGGAGCGTGCAGGAGAGTGGCTTCTGCCATAAAAGATAATCTGCAGGTGCAGTTTGTTCCACAATTCNNCTTGTCAGACCCCAGCGGGTCATTAAACGGTGAATGTGTGTGTCTACAGGAAACGCAGGAACCCCAAATGCCTGCGACATGACAACCGAAGCTGTTTTATGTCCGACTCCGGGTAGTGCTTCCAATTCTTCAAAGGTTTGCGGAACTTCTCCGTTGTGTTTATCAATGATCAAATGTGATAGGTCGTAAATAGCTTGTGATTTCCGTGGTGAAAGTCCGCATGGTTTGATTATATCCCTGATTTCTTCTACGGATAGTTTGATCATATCCTGCGGGCGTGATGCGCGTTTGAATAAAGTCGGAGTAATCTTGTTTACACGTTCGTCCGTACACTGCGCTGAAAGTAAAACAGCGATCAGTAAGGTATATGCATCCCAGTGGTCCAATGGAACCGGAGTTTCCGGGTAGCACTTTTCCAGTTCGTCGATTACGTATTTTGCTTTTTCTTTTTTTGTCATGGTGGACAAAAATAAATAAAAGTAGGGACGCAACGCTTTGCGTCCCTACAGTTTGTGTTTTGTTCACCGGATTAATGTACCACAAAATTTATGGTCTTCGACTCCGTGTTTCCATCATGATCCAAAGCAGCAACCACTTCCAGTTTCAGGGGTGTGTAAGCTGCGTACGAATGTGTTACTGCCTGGTTTATGGTGAAATTTGCCAGATGATCATGTACTTCGTTCTGGTAAATAATCGAGTCATTCAATGCATTGGTTACTGTGACCTGGTATCCGTGCATTTCAGATGTTCCAACGATCGTTCCCGCTACTGAAAAATTTCCCTGGATGGTGTCGTTTTCAGTTGGTGAAGTGATGGTGATTACTGCAGTTGCATGATCTTCTTGCCCATGGCTGTCGTCTGTTGATTTGTCTTTTTTACAAGCAGTTAAAGAGATGCTGCTTACAAGGATTGCTGTAATAAAAAATGCTTTCATATCTAATTGAAAAAATAATTAAGTGAAATACTAAATGCTGTTTTTTGGTGGGAGTTTCCATCTCCCAGGTTTTGAGCTATCGGAATGTGGTAATTACCCTGTACTACCCAGGAATTGAATTGTACCGATGCTCCGATGATTCCGTTGAATACTTGTCCCTGAGTGGGAGAGCTTGAGATCGCTTTTCGATTCAGGTAGTCGACCCCGCTCCAGGAGTATTGTGCTCCCGTGTAAATACCCCAGGTCCTGAATTTGTACTGTGCGAAAAGGCTTGCACTGAACAAGGACCCCGGAATGTAGTTGTATTTGTTCTCTCCACGCAAAATATACTGAGCTGTTTGTAACAAACTCCATTTTTTCTTTTGGAAGAAGAACGAGTTCTGGAATACCGGATCAAAAGTTCCGGTTCCCGGATACAAATACAGATCCGCATCTTCCGGATGAGTGAACTTTCCAAGCGGGCTTTTTATTCCTACTCCAACAATCCAGCGAAAACGGCGGGTCTGCAGACTGTCTTGCTTGTCAAACAGGAAGAAGTTGACCATCAGGGTCGGGTCTCCCAATCCGTTCTTTTGTGAAGTGGTGTCATCGGCGAAATGTTTGTTAAATCCAATAGGAAGGGAAAGCTGTAACTGCCATTTTTTGGAAATGCGCAATTGTCCCAGAATGTCCAATCTTTGAAAATAATCCGTACTGCGTTCAATGCCGTTCCCGAAAACTTCCGGGTGCTCACTTTTGTACAGGCGGTATTGATAGTTTAATCCGATACTCGATCGATTGCCTTGTGCCAATGTTCCCAAACCATGTGTAGAGTTAAAAGCTCCGCACCCGCATACATCACAAGACAGCGCGGTTTGGCACACGACAAGACACACGAAAAAGAGGAAACTTTTTTTCATGATGCTGTAATTACTAATTTGTTCTAAGAAATAAGCATGACAATATATTCTCACGCAGAATGCTTACGCCCTAGCTATGCGCCTATGCTGACCGCATGTCGCCAAAGCTTTAGCGGCGGCACAAGCTCCGGCATAAGCATAAGCGTTGGCGCATCTCGCAAATCCGCGGAGTATTCGTATATGAATAGAACCATGCTATTTTGAGTTTGATTCATAACATTCCACTTACGATACTTAAAAAGAGTAACGATTTAATGATTTTCATTCCGAATTAACAATGGATATGATCTTTGATGAAAAAATCAGCGAGATCAGCGAAATCAGCGTGAAAAACGAATAAGTGTATATTATGAATGAAATTATCCGACAGCGGGTGGGTGGAAGACTGAACCTGAAAAGGAATTCAGTTCTGTGTTTTGGTAAAAGAAGGCGGTTGTTTTTTCTGAAAGAATTTCGATAGTATTTGCTTCAAAAGCAGTGATTACCTGTGAATCCGAATTCCAAACGTTTTCTTTCAGCTTTAGAGGCATTTTTGGAACAGGTTGATTTTTCTTTTCCTCCTGTTCCAGTTTTTTCAGTTGTTTTGCCAGATAACATTTACCGTCACAATGAAGCATCGGTTTTTTCTTATTGACACAGTATTTAGCTGCGAGTTCGACCTGGTTGTTATAAAACCAGACATTCCATGAGAATGCCGCAATATCCTTCCAAAGCAAGGCCATTACGAAAACAATACTCAATATGCCTGCAGCTTTTTTCAAATCTTCATTAGTAAATCGAAGGGAAAGCTGTTGGATCTGCTTCGTTCATAATAGCGTAAGCTACCTCAACAATATCATCAATACTCGGCTTGGAGAAATAATCACCGTCAGTTCCGTAAGCCGGCCTGTGATCTTTCGCGCTCAAGGTTACCGGAGCAGAATCCAAATGAACGTATCCGCCTTGTTTAACAAGGATCTGGTCTAACAAAAAGGCTGTTGCACCTGAACTCACATCTTCGTCCACAATCATCAAACGGTTTGTTTTCTTCAAAGACTCGGTAACCATTCCGTTAATGTCGAATGGAAGCAGTGTTTGCGCATCGATCAATTCAACTGAAATTCCCATTTCTGTCAATGATTTTACTGCTGCTTCGCATAAATTGAAAGTAGAACCGTAAGAAACGATTGTGAGATCTGTTCCTTCCGCTACGATCTCAGGAATTCCCAGTGGAGTAGTAAAGCTTCCGATATTTGTAGGCATCTGTTCTTTGATGCGGTAACCGTTCAATGGCTCAATGACCAAAGCCGGTTCGTCTGCCTGCATCAGGGTGTTGTAGAAACCTGCTGCTTTTGTCATATTTCTCGGAACACACACATGTACTCCGCGAATGGAATTGATAATCATTCCCATTGGTGAACCACTGTGCCAGATTCCTTCCAAACGGTGTCCGCGTGTTGAAACGATTAACGGTGCTTTTTGTCCGCCTTTGGTTCTGTATTGTACAGTTGCTAAATCATCCGACATGATTTGGATTCCGTAAAGCAGGTAATCCAGGTATTGAATTTCAGCAATTGGACGCAATCCGCGCATTGCCATCCCGATTCCCTGTCCGATAATGGTACATTCACGAATCCCGACGTCAGATACACGAAGTGTTCCGAATTGTTCCTGTAATCCTTCCAAAGATTGGTTTACACCACCGATCTTTCCTGCATCCTCTCCAAAAATTAATGCTTCCGGATATTTTTCAAAGATTGCCTTGAAGTTATCCCGTAGAATGATACGACCGTCTTCCATGTGTCCGCTTCCATCATAAGTTGGAGGAACGGATGTCACTTTTAGTGCGCTGTTTTCCGAATCGGAGTATAGATAACTGCTGTAACGATCTGCATTGTTTTCAGTTTCCTGTTTCAGCCATGCGATCAAAGCTGTTCTGGATGGCGTATTTTCATCACGAACCAGGCGCAATACTTTTCGAACGGTATTGAAAATATCCTTGCGGATCGGGTTCATGGTTTTTTGAAGTGTTTCTATCTCGCGTTTGATGAAAACTCCGTTAGTGCTTTCATTTGCCAGGACTTCCAAAACACCGACAGCACGCTCCAGGTCCTGTTTCAAATCTTGCGTGAATAGTGTCCACGCTTCTTTCTTTTGTTCGTTTACGTATTCTTTCGCTTCTTTCGTGATTTGAGCTAACTCTTCTTCAGTTGCTAATTTTTGACCGTCTGCGTCAAAATTCAGGATCCATTCTTTGAATTTGTTGATACAATCAAAGTCTGATTCCCATTGCAGGCGTGCTGCATCTTTATAACGTTCGTGAGACCCGGAAGTAGAATGTCCTTGCGGTTGATTTACTTCTTTTACGTGTACCAATACCGGGATGTGTTCTCTTCGAGCCAATTCAACGGCTTTTTCGTAAGTTTCGCATAAGTGCGCGTAATCCCATCCTTTTGTCACGAAAATTTCATAACCCTTTGTGTTTTCCGTACGCTGCATACCGCTTAATGCTTCGGAAATACTTCCTTTTGTTGTTTGGTGTTCGCGCGGAACCGAAATTCCGTATCCGTCATCCCAAACCGACATAACCATTGGTACTTGTAAAACTCCGGCGGCGTTAATAGTTTCCCAGAAAGGCCCTTCTGAAGTAGATGCGTCTCCGATTGTTCCGAAAGCTACTTCGTTTCCACCGTTCGAGAATTTTTTGAATGCTTCCAGGTCTTTCAACGTCGGGTGTTCCCGATATACTTTCGATGCTTGTGCCAATCCTAATAAACGCGGCATTTGTCCGGCAGTAGGAGAGATGTCGGCAGATGAATTCTTTTGTTTTGTCAGGTCTTTCCAGTTCCCGTTCTCGTCCAGGTTACGCGTGGAGAAGTGTCCACCCATTTGTCTTCCTGCGGATTGAGGTTCAATGATTTCATCTGTATGCCCGAACAATCCGGAGAAATACTCGCGGACATTTAACTGGTCAATGGCCATCATCAGGGTTTGGTCGCGGTAATATCCTGAGCGGAAATCGCCGTCTTTGAACTGTTTTGCCAATGCAATTTGTGCCAATTCTTTTCCGTCACCGAAAATTCCAAACTTTGCTTTTCCGGTAAGAACTTCTTTTCGACCTAAAAGAGATGTTTCTCTTGAGATACTTGCCAAACGAAAGTCTTTCAATACTTCCGATTTGAAGGTGTTAAAGTCGACTGCGATCAATTCTTCCTGGGGTGTTTGTGATGCCATAGCTTTGTTATAAAGTTGCACAAATATACTAAATCTTAGTCAAAGTAGACGCGGGATTTGATTCATAATAGGGCATATTTTGCCACCGGGT
>DJFP01000248.1:6000-11540 GCA_002432565.1 Flavobacteriales bacterium UBA5869 | reverse complement strand
GTTGAATCTAAGGTTTTTCAAATTTTAGAATTCGATTGTTCGCTAATTTGCGAACAGAATTTTACACAACTATCTATTTATTAATGATTTATCCGATTTTAATTAATTGTTTTCAAATCACTAAATTGTAGAAAAGCAAAAGCGGTATCCGGTTTTACCCGGATACCGCCTACTTTGCTTACTTTACTTATGTTGGGTTGGTTTTGATTCTTGCTACAAGTTCAAATAGTTCAAAATGCTTACGCTGACCTTGCTCCGCCGAAGTGGCTACACAAAGGTAAGAGCTTTAGCATAGGCGCAGGGTTGAAAGAGTTCAAAAAAGGATTTAAACCATTCAACTTTTGAACAATGGAATCTGTTTAGTTTTCATATGCCTCAAATTCCTCGTCAGCATACATAACACCTAAATATTCTTTATCATCAACTTTTACTTCCATGTCATTGATGAAGAGCTTTTTTCCTTTTGGAACTTCGATAATAACCTCAATTTCCTGGTTTCTCAGTCCATCGCCTAAAGGGAAAGAATAATAGGGATCGACCATTAATTTGTTTCCCTCGACATGCAATTGGTGTTTGATATGCATGCTTCTCTTTTGCGCAGCCGTTCTGTCGATTCCATGAGCACTAAAAACCTGGGAAACGTGAAATAAACTATCGTTCGACTCTTTGTATCTCACATGAACACCATGTTCCATAATTTGATTGTTCTTTACTGAAATAAAGTCTATTCCTCCGGTACTCACAATTCTTCTATTGTTAACGATTATCGGAAGTTCTTTCAATTGTAGTTCGTCCAGGTTCATTGCAAGGTGCTGGTTTTCCACTTCCGAATACACTTCGTAATCCCTTGCCGAATTAATAGATCCTAAAATCCCGAGGATTATTCCGACAAAAATGACAGTTGGAAGCAGGATGAAATTCAATTTGTAGTACTTGTTTACTTTGCCGATCAGTAATCTGACACCTAATGCAATAGATAGCAGCGGGCTTGCAAATCCTACGAGTAGAATTCCCATCCATATCAGTGAAAACGATTTATTTACCGGAGAAACTAATTGCAGGAATTCGTAAAGAGAGGCAAAATTTTGGTCGCCTGTCATGGGAACTACATCGATGATTCCGCTTACAACCAATGAAAAGATAATCAACCAGATCAGTGCGCCTGCTATCAGGAATACCCCGAAGACTTTTCCAATGAATCGCAATACATTTGCAGCCTGGCTTGTCAGATGCTTGTTATTACTTTTGAATTTGTTGGTTGCATTAATGGTGTCTTCCTTCAATCGACCGGCTGTCTTTTCAAATTCTTCCTTTAAAGTATCGATATTGACCGGTTTACCTTTCATTTGCAAGCGCTCGGAAGGAGTTTTTGCACTTGGGATGATGACCCATAGGATAATGTAAAGCAAGAAACCGAATCCCATGAATAAAAAGATCACAAAAATGATACGGATAAATACAGGATCTATTCCCAGATAGGCACCAAACCCGGAACAAAGTCCTCCAAGCATGCCGTTATCTAAGTCACGATACATGCGTTTCTGACCACTTGAATCGTAATTTGCCTGTGCCTGCTGTTTCGGCTGTTCGGTTTCTTCTGTAATTTCTTCCGGTTCACCCAGCGATGATATTGCGTTTTCAATATCGCTTATGGTAACAACCTGGCGTGTTTCACCGAGGTATTGGGTTAACAATTCGGCAAAGCGCATTTCGATGTCTTCGACGATTTCCGTGATTCCGGATTCATTTGCCAATGAAGCTTCCAGCTTTTTCAGGTAAGCTTGTAAACGGTCGTATGCATCTTCTTCTATAACGAATAGTTGGCGACCTAAATGTATTGAGAGTGTTTTTTTCATGATCAGTTCTTTTTAGCAGTTAATGTTTCTACAGCGTGATGGAGTTCATTCCATGTGATTTGTAAAGCTTCCAGTGTATTTTTTCCTCCTTCTGTGATGGAGTAATATTTTCTGGGAGGACCGGAAGTGGATTCTTCCCAGCGGTAGGTGAGGAGTTCGATATTCTTCAAGCGAGTTAAAAGCGGGTAAAGCGTCCCTTCCACAACAATTAACTTGGCTTGCTTCAGCTGGTCCAGAATTTCAGAAGGATAAGCTTCATGATTATTCAGGATGCTTAGAATACAGAATTCCAGGATTCCTTTCCGCATTTGGGCCTGAGTATTTTCTACATTCATAACAAGTACTATTTATGACACAAATATATGTATAATTTGGTACTATGCAATACAAAGTACTNNAGTCAGGGTTTTCAAAATGAAAAAAATAAATATGAAGGGTGGGAAAATAGGTAGGGACGCGATGCGTCGCGTCCCTACAATGATTTTTTACAACGATAAGAAGTAGACAGCAAAAAAAATCCCCCTCGGTAAAACCGAGAGGGATCCTTTATCTTAAGAAGTACCGATTACTCGTTTCCTTCCATTTTTTCTTTCAATGCAGCTAAAGCATCCAAATCACCCAAAGTTGATTTCTCATTGCTTTGGTTGTTTGCTTTAACAGCTTGTGATGTAGAAGAACCAGCTCCGGCTGCTCCTTTTTTACCACCTGCTGCAGGCTTGGATGTTTTCTCATCAGTTCCGTCTTCGAACGTACGTGTGTGAGAAACTACGATTTTCTTAGATTCCTTGTTGAATTCAATTACTTTAAAGTCAAGAGTTTCTTCAACTTTAGCGTTGCTTCCGTCTTCTTTGCGTAAATGCTTGGAAGGACAAATTCCTTCAACTCCATAAGGAAGTGCTACGATACCAGCTTTATCTTTTGTTTCGATAATAGTACCCTGGTGAACAGAACCTTCTCCGAAGATAGTTTCAAACACATCCCATGGATTCTCTTCCAATTGTTTGTGTCCTAAAGAAATACGACGGTTTTCACGATCGATTTCCAATACTACTACTTCCATCTCGTCACCTACCTTACAGAATTCAGATGGGTGCTTGATTTTCTTCTGCCAAGAAAGGTCAGAAATGTGGATCAATCCGTCAACACCTTCTTCCAATTCTACGAATACACCGAAGTTAGTGAAGTTACGAACTTTAGCCTGGTGCTTAGTTCCAACAGCATATTTAGCTTCGATTGCAGACCATGGATCCGGCATCAATTGCTTAATACCCAAAGACATTTTACGCTCCTCACGGTCCAAAGTCAGGATAACAGCCTCAACTGTATCACCAACCTGCATGAAGTCCTGAGCAGAACGTAAATGCTGAGACCAGCTCATTTCAGAAACGTGGATCAAACCTTCAACTCCTGCAGCGATCTCAACGAATGCACCATAGTCAGCTAAAACAACAACTTTACCGGAAACTTTATCACCGACAGCTAAGTTAGCATCTAAAGCATCCCATGGATGTGGTTGTAATTGTTTCAAACCTAAAGCGATACGTTTCTTATCGTCATCGAAGTCTAAGATTACAACGTTCAATTTTTGGTCTAATTCAACGATTTCTTCCGGGTGGTTAACACGTCCCCAGGAAAGATCTGTAATGTGAATCAATCCGTCTACACCACCTAGATCGATGAATACACCGTAAGAAGTAATGTTTTTCACAGTTCCTTCCAATACTTGTCCTTTCTCCAGGCCAGAGATGATTTGTTTCTTTTGTTCTTCCAATTCTGCTTCGATCAACGCTTTGTGAGAAACAACTACGTTTCTGAACTCCTGGTTAATCTTAACAACTTTGAATTCCATGTTCTTACCAACATATACATCGTAGTCACGGATAGGCTTAACGTCGATTTGAGAACCTGGCAAGAATGCTTCGATTCCGAATACGTCAACAATAAGACCTCCTTTAGTACGACATTTCACGTATCCTGTGATTACTTCACCTGAACGCAATACTTCGTTTACGCGGATCCACGCTTTGTGCATACGAGCTGTACGGTGAGAAATGATCAACTGACCACTTTTGTCTTCCTGACACTCAACAAATACATCTACTTTGTCACCAGCCTTTAACTCCGGGTTGTAACGAAATTCTGAAGCAGGAACAACTCCTTCAGATTTGTAACCAACATTGATGATTACTTCTTTTTTGGAAACTGCAATAACAGTACCTTCAATTACTTCTTTCTCGTTAATTGAAGTAAGGGTCTTTTCGTAAACATCAGAAAGCTCTGAACGTTTTGCTAAAGTGTACCCGTCTAACGCTAATGCGTCCCAATCAAAATCCGCAGATCCCTGCGCGCTAATTTGTTTTGCCATTTGGCTTTTTCTACTTGTATTCCAGGTCGTTTCGTATTACCTGAAAGAAATTAATAATAAACCGCAAACGAAACTTACGGGTGCTTTCAATCGAAAACGGGTGCAAAGATACAACGAATACTTTTATTTACAAATAGTTGGGGGAAGTATTTCTGTAAATAATTGATCAAAATTAACAACTAAACTTATAGCTAATTACCTGTGTTTTAAATTATTGGAATCTTANNTTTTTGAATACTGATTTGAAGATAAGTGATGTCAAATAATTATAAAGAGTATGAGTTATTTAATCAAACAGATCAACTTAACTTAATATTGAAATCCTAATTGTTAATTAAATGAATTTAATTGATTACTTTTGTGAAGAAAACTGTAAAATAAGTGCTAGGAATGTTAAAATACNNNCAACTAGTTAGTTAATTCAATTAAATTATCGAATTTTGCAACAAAAAATTGGAATCTTAACATTTAATGTTCGACAATAACAATAAATTGAAAGATTGTAACCCACAAATATTCATGACACCATTCAATTTCAACCATAATAACGTCATTCAAATAACTAATACGCTGCGATGAAAACGAAAATTCTCTCCGCAAATCAGGATATGGGATATATCCGATTTGCTCTCTCTGTCGTTCTCTCTCTGTCCGCATTTTTTTCATTCGGCCAGCCTGGAAAGAGTGGAGCAGTTACTATTTCTGCTCTCAACACTGTAGTGAACTGTTATAGCCCGGTTACCAATAACGTTACGGCAGGTGCAACTTCTGTCACTGTAAACAATTCAGGTGGAAGCAACTGTAACTGGGAATGTGGTGATCTGGTCATGATATACCAGGCACAAGGAGCCTCCATTAGTACAGCGAATTCTCCAGCCTATGGAGATATCACGGCATACAACAACTCGGGACTTTATGAGTTTAATTATGTGAGTTCCATGTCGGGTAATACCGTAAACCTCCAAAACCCTTTAACAAATAACTACACGGCTACCGGCCGTGTACAGTTGATCAAAGTTCCTTCGTATACAACCCTTACTGTAAATGCAGGGGCTTCTATAGTGCCACTCGCCTGGCAAGACGGNNCAGGCAACATCTTTTGGTTTCAGACCAGGTGCTACTGAACAAAACACCAGTGGTACAGGAGCCAATTTCGTAGCTTCTTATGTTTCTACCAGCTCAAACGATGGTGGAGAAAAAGGAGAAAGTATTGCCGGATTTGGTGCGGAATATGTTGGCGGAGCTTATAACCGCGGTGCACCGGCTAACGGTGGTGGTGGTGGAAACGGCCACAATGCCGGAGGAGGCGGTGGCGCGAA
>DJFP01000248.1:801-5969 GCA_002432565.1 Flavobacteriales bacterium UBA5869 | reverse complement strand
TGGGCACTGGATCCATATGTTATAGCAAACGGGAATGTACTCACAACTTCATCAGGTGGTGGACGTGGCGGATATTCTTACGGTTCCAGTAATCAAAATGCATTAACAACTGCTCCAAGTAATGCAAACTGGGGTGGTGATTACCGTGATCCGAATGGAGGATTGGGAGGTAGACCTTTGGTAATTGATCCGCAAACACGCATCTTCTTCGGTGGTGGCGGTGGTGCCGGTGATTCAAATAACGGTTCTAATGCGCCCGGAGGAAGCGGAGGTGGAATTGTATATATCATTGCTCCGAACATTGCAGGCTCAGGAAGTATCCGTGCACAGGGTGGTGCGGCAGTGAATCAAATCTCGACTAATAATGGTTCTGCGAATGATGCACCAGCCGGTGGCGGTGGTGGTGGAACAATTATCATCAAAGGTGCGGTTGCCAATTCCCTAACGCTGGATGTTACCGGTGGAAAAGGAGGTGACCAGGGGCCTCTTGGAAATGAAAGTGAAGGTCCGGGCGGCGGCGGCGGCGGCGGATATATAGCTATTACTTCAGGAGCTCCGACTCAGATTATTGCCGGTGGAACAAGTGGTATGACTCTCTCAAGCTCTTTGACGGAATTTGTTGAGAATGGTGCAACCAATGGTGGGACCGGGCAAGTCGGAACGGTGCCGAATACATTTATCAATTATACAGTAACGGATATTACTGCTACAGTAAATACGCCGGTTTGTGTTGGAAACGCAATTAACTTCACAACGGTTGTCTCTACGCTGGGTGGTACTTATGCCTGGACAGGTCCGAACGGATATACTTCTACGGCTGCTAACCCTACAATTGCAAGTGCTGCTTTAACGCATTCGGGTAATTACCAGGTAATTTATACAACTCCTGGAGGATGTAAGGATACTTTTTTACTGGCTGTGGTGGTGAATCCAAGACCGGTAATCGCTTTGACGGGTACAAATTTATCTTGTGCAACACCTTGTAACGGAAGTGTGGCTTTGAACATTACAACGACAACTTCACCGGCTTACACGTTTGCATGGAGTAATGGGGCAACGACTCAAAATATCTCAGCATTATGTGCAGGAAATTATTCGGTTACAATGACTGATGCAAATAGCTGTACAGCAACCGGAAATGTTACTATAACCGCCCCAATAGCAGTTTCTGCAACAGTTGCTGTTACAAACGCAACGTGTAATAATACCTGTAATGGCGCGATTGCTGTAACTGCATCAGGAGGAACTCCGGGATATCAGTACAGTTTAAACGGAGCTCCGAACCAGGCGCCAAATAACTACAGTGCTTTATGCGATGGGGCTTATGTTGTCCGTGTTACTGACGCAAACGGTTGTTTTGTTGATGTGAATGCAACGATTACCGAACCTCCTGTACTTAATCTAGCCCTGGTTTCAACGGTTCCTTCTTCTTGCGGAGTGAACAACGGTTCATTAACGGTAAGCGCCTCAGGAGGTACTCCGGGGTATCAGTTTACTGTCGGTGCAGTAACGCAGGCTTCCGGAACATTTAACGGACTTGGTGCCGGAACTTACAACGTGATCGTGACTGATGCAAACGGTTGTACGAGAAACCTTTCGGTTACAATTGCTTCTACCGTTTCGCCAACGGCTACTATTCAAAGCCAGCAGCCGGTAAGTTGTTTCGGAGGATTCAATGGTTCTGCTGTTATTGGTGTAACAGGAGGAACAGCTGCTTATACTTTTTCATTAGCTCCGGGAGGACCTACAAACCAGGCTTCTAACGTGTTTAATAACCTGCAGGCAGGAAGTTATACGGTAACTGTTACTGATGCAAACGGTTGTACCGCGACAGTTCCGCTGACAATCGTTCAGCCGGCTCAATTGACTTACACCACCACAATTACAAATGCTACTTGTAACGCGCTTTGTAACGGACAGATCCAAATAAACCCTTCTGGTGGTACTGCTCCATATGATTATTCGCATGACAACGGTTTAACATTTACACCTGCCAACCCGATCACGAATCTTTGTGCGGGAACGGTGGAGATCGTTGTGCGCGACTCCGAAGGCTGTTTGGTAAACTCAACCGTTAACATTACTCAACCGGCACCGCTTTCAGCGACATTTACAACAGTTGATCCGGTTTGTAACGGAAGCTGTGACGGTTCGATTACGGTAACTCCTTCGGGAGGTGTTCCTGCTTATAATTACAGCCTGAACGGTGGAACGGCCCAAGCATCCAATATTCTTTTGAATGTGTGCAGCGGTACACAGGATGTAGTTATTACAGATGCAAATGGTTGTACACTGGAAGTGAACCCGGTATTGGTTGATCCGCCTGCAATTCAAATTGATCTGGTAGATATGATCGAATCCAATTGCGGATTTAATAACGGTGAATTGATTGTTACCGCAAGTGGTCCGAATCCGGGATTTACGTATTCTGCAAATGGAAGTATGCCACCTCAGACTAACGGAACTTTTTCTAATATTTATGCAGGGGCATACGATATCGTTGTAACGGATGATCTCGGATGTCAGGCTCAGGAGTTTTTCGGTGTAAATGATGTGGAAATGGATGGTATCCTGATTACCCAAACCAATCCGCTTTGCTACGGTTCTTTTGACGGAACAGTTGAGGTTACAAACGTGAATGGTGCCGGACCAATCAACTACGAACTGGATATGTCGGGGATAACTCAATCTTCCGGATTTTTCCCAAGTTTGGGAGAAGGATCGCATGTTGTTGTCATAACGGATGCCGGAAACTGTATTTTCACATTACCATTTACCTTAACTCAACCGGATCCTTTGACATTTGACCCGGTTGTAACAAATGTTGCATGTTATGGAGATTCTACGGGAGCGATTGAATTTACAAATGCTGCCGGTGGAACAGGTGCCTACCAATACAGTGTTGACGGCGGAGCGAACTTTGTTCCGGGAACTACATTCGGTGGTCTTCCTGTTGGAACGTATGGACTGGCAATTACAGATATAAACGGGTGTATGGAAACCGGTTCCGAAACCATCACTCAAACACTTCCGATAGAGATTACAAATAACAAAATAGACCTTACGTGTTTCCAAAATAACAGTGGATTTATCCAATTGGGTGCTACAGGTGGAAATGGAGGCTTCCAGTATTCTATCGATAGTGGAGCAAACTTCTCTGCTTCAAGTTCATTCATTGATTTAGCTGCACAGACTTATAATGTGGTGGTAGTTGATCAGCAGGGATGTCTTCAGGATACAACGATTACTTTGATAGAGCCGGCTTTACTGGTTGCTGCAGCTGTTCCTACAGATGTATTGTGTAATAATGCTTGTGACGGTACAATTACCGGATCGGGAAGCGGAGGAACTTTGGACTATATGTTCAGTGTTGACGGCGGAGTAATCTTTAACGTAAATGGTTTGTTCAATAACCTTTGTGCCGGAAACTATGATCTGATCATTAGGGATTTCAATGCTTGTTCCGACACAGTGAGTACAGTTATCGGATCTCCTGCCGGAGTAAGTTTAACGGTTACTTTAACACCTTCGACTTGTGAAGACTCAAACGGAGAAATCGATATGAGCTTGTCAGGAGGAACGATGCCGTATAATTACAGTATCGATAACGGAGTAAACTTCACTACTAACAATGTCTTTACAGGATTAGCGGCTAATGATTACCCATTGACTGCCGAAGATGCGAATGGCTGCAGTGTTGATTCGATTGTCACAATTATGAATATGGCTTCGCCTGTTATTTCCGGAGTTTACATAACCGAACCTACCTGTTACAGTATTTGTGACGCTTCAGCAACTGTTGATGCAGTAGGAGGAACAGGAGCATTGTCTTTTGAGATCAACGGGGTTTCACAGGCAAGCAACATTTTCAACGGCTTGTGTGCCGGAACTTATGATGTAATCATTACAGATGTAAATGCGTGCAGAGACACATTAAATGTAGTGATTAATCAACCGGACACTTTGGTGTTCACATCAGCAGCTACGAACCTGACTTGTTTTCAAAACCAGTCGGGAACAATTTCGGTAACAGTGCAGGGAGGTACAGGACCTTTCGAGTATTCCTACGATGGCGGAACGACTTTCGGGGTAGTTGCTAATGCGCAAATTCTTGATGCCGGAACTTACAATATTGTGGTTCGCGACGATAACAACTGCCAGGCAACAGGAACGGAAATACTCACTGAGCCGGCTTTGTTAACAGCAACGCTAAACCTGACAGATCCGACTTGTTATGCATCTTGTGATGGTTCTGCAATTGCAACGGCAACAGGTGGAACATTGAATTATACTTATCTCTGGAATGGAGTAGCGGGGGCTTCAAACACGAATCCGAACTTGTGTTCCGGAAACTATACGCTTGAAATTACAGATGCTAACAACTGTTCTTTCGATACGACTTATGTTATTACGGATCCTGCAGAATTTGTAATTGATTCTGTTGAAAGTACAAGTGCTACATGTAATACATTCTGTGACGGTACTGCAACGATCTATGCTCCGGGAGCAGTTTCATACAGCTTTGATAACGGTGCAACATTCGGGCCTGCCAATACGCAGGGATCTTTGTGTGCCCAGGCTTACCAGGTACAGGCAACAAATGCTGCAGGTTGTATTGCAACCAGTTCGGTTGCTGTTGAACAACCACTTCCTGTTCAATTATTCGCTTCTATGGATAGCTTGATGTGTACCGGTGATACGATTCCATTGTATGCAGTTGCGTTCGGAGGAACCGCGCCTTATACATATACCTGGAGTAACGGCTTTGTGGGGCAGACACAGGATGTGATCCAAAACACTCCTCAAACCTACACCGTTTCCGTAGCAGACCAGAATGGATGTACCACGGCTGCTCCTGATTCTGTTGATTTGACAATGCTTCCGGTGCTTGCATTTACTGTAACCGGTGATTCTTCGATTTGTGCAGGAAGTACTATCGTTCTGGCTGTGAATGTAACAGATGGTGCTCCAGCTTATTCTTATCAATGGAGTACTTCGGTGAATGATACTTTAAGCCAGGTTACTGTTAGTCCTACAACTGCTACTCTATACAATGTCAGCGTTTCTGATGTTTGTGTAACGGTTGATACGAATGTACAGGTTAACTTCTATGCTGTTCCTGCAGCTCAGTTTGTGACTTCAGCTCAACAGGGATGTATTCCGTTGGA
>DJFP01000248.1:0-764 GCA_002432565.1 Flavobacteriales bacterium UBA5869 | reverse complement strand
GATGTAACTTTCACGGGAACGACCACGGATGGCTGTCCGGTAAGCGGTACTTTTGTTTCTGCAGTATGTGTTTACGACAACCCTGTTGCAGACTTTATTTATTCTCCGCAGATGCCTACAGAGTTGAATAATCAGGTTCAATTTACAAGTACATCTTATGGTGCGGTTACATTCGACTGGACTTTCGGAAATTCTTTCGGAACATCTGCTTTGGAAAATCCGGACCATACATTCTACGGAGTAGATCCTGATCAGACTGTCAATGTTTGCTTAGCTGTAGCTTCAGAATACGGTTGTGCGGACAGTATTTGCAAACCGATCAAATTCTATAGTGATTTCCTTGTTTGGGTTCCGAACACCTTTACTCCGGACGGAGACGAGTTCAATAATCAGTTTAAACCTGTTTTCTCCAAAGACCGTCAGATTGATGAGTACAACCTGATGATCTTTAATCGCTGGGGGGAATTGATCTTCGAATCACTTGATCCGGAATTCGGGTGGGACGGTACCTATAACGGAGAGTTCGTAAAAGACGGAACTTACACCTGGAAGATTTACGTGAAAGACGGATTGAAAAGCAAAAGCGAGGAATTTATCGGACACGTGAATAAACTACAATAGTCCCGATAGTTATCGGGATCAAAATTCAAAATATTTTTTAAGAGTTTGAATGGTCACAATACAAACCGCCTGTTTCTTTTCGAAGCAGGCGGTTTTTTCGTTTGGTAAAACATGATATTATGTTTTCGTTATATAACGAAGAG
>DJFP01000191.1:27617-46518 GCA_002432565.1 Flavobacteriales bacterium UBA5869 | reverse complement strand
GGAATCTCCTGTTTGAATACGAATTGCTGCCCGGCAATTTGGTAAAGCGTTGTGGTAGCAAACACCACTTCCTGCCCCGGAGCTACTTTCACGAAAACAGAATCCGGCGGAGCAATACCACTTTGGCGGGCTTTCTGCATTTCCTTCATAGGAATATACTGCAGCGGCATGTTAGGCTTTAAACGCAGGGTATCATTCCTGCGGTAAATATTTACTCCGTTTACCAGGTTCGGTGAGAAGGCTACCGGAACTCCGTTCAGGTTAAAAATCTCATTATCGATCACATAGTTGGACTTCATTCCGTCCGTAACGATATCCAAAGCACTTGTTTTGTATTTCGGGTTTATTTCTATGGTATCGATTTGCTTTGATTTAAAATCAACGTATTCGATAGAAATAGGCGTTTTATGTTTTGGAAATTCGATATCCAAATCTGCTGAGTTAAAAGGATAGGATTCCGCCAGGAAAGTCTTCACATCATGAGTCAATTGGAATTCCTTTCCGTCGTTGATATTTACCCACAAATACGGATCTGACGTGTAAACAACATTCGACGCGGCACCCTCGCGGATCATCATCATTCCTTCATAACTGATGTACCTGGTAACCCAGGCACCAATGATAATTACGATAAATGAGATATGGAAAAGGAAAACTGCAATTTTCTCGCGTTTCCACATTTGATAGCGGAAAATATTCGCAACCAGGTTCACACACAAGTAAGCCAACAGGATCTCAAACCATTTTGCATTGTAGATCCACAATTTTGCAGCCTGAGTATTTTCGTAAGATTCTATAAAGGTAGCGATTGCGATTGCAGTAAGGAATATGAATAATCCCATTGCCATTGCTCTCATCGAGAAAAGAGCTTTTGCTAGTTTTTCCATGTAAAAACGGATTGATAATTTTCAGGTACAAAAGTAACTATTCGTTTGGGTTTTCAGTCTAATTTACGGCGCAATAATTTCTCCCGCAGATCACACAGATTCCGCAGAAAAAATATTCTCTCCCGACTCAACTGAATTTGAACCGTTTATTCAGCAATTCCAACCGCAATTCGCAGTTCAACCCTTCATCTGTGTTCCTCTTTAGGATATGGATATACTCATTATAAATCTGCTCGATTTGCGAGATGCGCCAACGCTATAGCTAAGGCGTAAGCGTTCTGCGGGACAAAAAAAGGGACTCGCATTAACGAATCCCTTTCCAACAACTTGTGTTTCTATTTTTTAATCTTGTTCTACTACTTCAGCAGGAACCAAAATTCTTCCGCAGTGTTCGCAAACGATTACTTTTCTACGTGTATCGATATCCAATTGACGCTGAGGCGGGATCTTATTGAAACATCCACCGCAAGAATCACGGTCAACACCCACTACAGCCAATCCGTTTTTCGCGTTGGAACGCAAACGGTCGTAAGCTGCTATCAAACGGGAATCGATCAATGATTTTGCCTTTTCAGACTGAGCGATCAATGCTTCCTCTTCTTTTTGTGTTTCACCAACGATCTCGTTCAACTCATCCTGTTTCACTTTCAAATCGCCTTTACGCAATTCCAAACGTTCTTTTGCCTCGTCCAAAACCTCCTTTTTAGCAGTGATCTTGATCTTAGCTTCTTTCATACGCTTGTCGTGCAATTTGATCTCCAACTCCTGGTATTCGATCTCTTTTGCCAAAGATTCAAACTCACGATTGTTTCGTACATTATTTTGTTGATCCTTGAACTTCACAATAGCAGCTTCAGCATCTTTCATTGCAATTTTGCGGTCAGCAACTTCAGTATCCAATTCTTTCGCTTCATCCTGAAGGTTTTTGATTCTAGTCTCTAACCCTTCGATCTCGTCCTCTAAATCCTGAACCTCCAAAGGCAATTCACCACGTACGGTTCTAATTTTATCGATTTGAGAATCAATCTTTTGCAACGCATACAATGCGTCCAACTTTTCAGCAACTGTTGTTTCTTTTGTACTTGCTTTTGCAGCCATACTTTAGAGATAATTTATCGGATTCGTATTTACACTCGTTAAACGAACCGCAAAATTAGTAAATTTTTTCTTCATTTGTGCTACTAACCACTCAGAAGTGTATTGTTCTGATTCAAAATGACCGATATCCGCAATCATCAGGTGATCTTCCGCATCAAAAAACTCATGGTATTTAAAGTCTCCGGTGATAAAAACATCTGCTTTCGCCCTGATCGCATCTTTCAATAAAAAACTTCCGGAACCTCCGCAAACAGCAATTGTTTTGACAACGGATTTGGTTGGATGCGTATAACGTACCGTCCCGCAATGGAATGTTTTTTTCAGAAAATTCAAAAACTCCATAACCTCCATCCCATTTTCCAATGTTCCGATCATCCCGCTACCGATATATTCATTGGTATTGGTAAGTCCAATCACATCGTACGCAATTTCTTCGTAAGGATGGGTAGCTTTCATTGCATGTAAAACTGCATTTAGTGCATGTTCCGAAACAATCACTTCGATTTTTACCTCTTTCACGACTTCCAGTTCTCCGGGTTTTCCTAAAAACGGACTGGCATCTGCACCGGGGCAGAACCTTCCTTCACCTTCCGAAGAAAAACTGCAGGAATCGTAATCACCAATGTGACCGGCACCCGCTTTTGCCATCGCTTCACGTAAAAGATCTGCATGGGTTTGAGGCGCAAAAACTGCCAGTTTGAAATTCGTTGCCGCCTTTGGACTGAGAATTTTACAGTTTGTCAATCCCAGCTTTTCGGAAATAATATGGTTCACTCCAAAATGCACATTATCCAGGTTCGTATGGATCGCTATCAGGCTGATATCGTTCTTAATAGCTTTCAGTACGGTGCGTTCTACGTAATTCGCTCCGGTAATGCGGCGCAGTCCTTTAAAAATGATGGGATGATGCGTCACGATGACATTTGCACCATGCAAAACCGCTTCATCCACGATCGACTCGATACAGTCTAAAGCGACCAAAACTCCTTTTATCTCACTGTTCGGATCTCCGACAAGCAATCCGGAATTATCATACGATTCCTGGTAGGAAAACGGCGCTATGTGATTAAAAAAGGAAACGAGTTCTTTGACTTGCATGTGAAACAATTTGATAATCAAAAATACAAAATCAAAGAGAGATTAATCAGTAATTCCTGAATTATCCGCTCAAATCTTCTGGAATTAAGTGGACACTTCTCTCTTGATTTTTCAAGAACGATCATTGCCCCATTCGGAATATATTCCGTTTTACTTTGCCAAAAAAAGTTTGGTCGTATAAAATTTATGTGAAGCGCTGTACACTTGTTTCATTAATTCATAATCTTCAGGCAGATAGCTTGCCTTATTATAATATTCATCTACCGTAATCATTAATTTATTACCAACAATTCTTGCATCTGATTTAAACCCAAACAACTCATTCCCTGCAAACTCCAGGATGAAATCATTCACATTCTTCACTTTATATCCCGTAGGAATGGAAACACTAAGTTCTCTAACATAATGAATATTATTTTCCAGGTATATTCCTGTTTCTCTTTTCGAGTTTTCATCTTCGGACAATTCTCTTTGATTTCCTATAACACTGCCTAATTCAACAATCAGGATAGAATCCAGGTCTACCACTAAATCGTTACATTTTAAAGTTGAATAAATTGTTAACGGTAAAACAAAAGCCTTATCCAGGGTTTCATTTTTGGCCTTTGTGGAAAGAATATCGCTTTTTGGAAAGTAATAACGAATCAATGACTCTCTTTCTTCAAGGATTTTTCCTTCTCTTGCGCCGTTAATTTCAACCAAGTAATTCAATGCAGCGTTTCCAATCAACACCTCTTTAAATTCAGCTTTAGCTTCATCTCCCTGAAAAGACAGTTGAATACTTAATGAGTCCGTAGAAAAATTTATTCTTGGCTCATGAATCTTAAAAGGCTCGATTTTAGGTTTTCCATGAATATTAAAGTATACAGCATTTGAGTTTAAAAAACGCGTAGGAGCCGGTCCAATTCTGTCATCGGGATCAACGCTGTAATATACATCCAGATCTGGAAAATAAATCAATGGAAAATCAAAATAATTGGGGCATACAAAATTCTCAGGTGTCGCATGGTAATCACCTCTGGAAGCAAATATCAATTTGGGCTCTAATCCGATTAAATTTGAATAGGTATACATCAGATGAAACTTTTCCATCGGTACTTGATTAACAAGGTAACGCCCAGAATTGTTTAAACCCAGCATGAATGTTTCATTTTTTGTCTTCAGGAAGAATTCGGCTCTTCTAAGTTTAACGATGGCCGAGGTGTCACTTTTAATGAACCACACATCGATGAATTTCTCAGAATTTTTAAGACTCTTTTTCAATGGTTTCCCTTCTCGTTTTTTATAGAAAGCAGAAGAATATCCGAGATTTAGCTCAAACAACATTTTCATCCTATCAGTCAGCCTATCCCGATTGGCAGGTTGTATATGCAAAAACAAATTATCGTTCGCATAATTTGACAATTCCTGACGTTTAGCCGCCGACAAGGATTCATATTTAAATAACAGCAGTCTGTTATTCAAATCTTGATCGATCTGCTCCTCATACTTTACTTCATAGCCTTTAGGTTGATAAATCACCGGATCCAAGTTTGCCTTACTATGATATGCAACGATCCGGCTTAGGGTCGGATACTTTTGCGTCAACAAAAATTCCGAAGGATAACCATCAGAAACTTTAGGAGTTTTTATGAAAATCTCTATGATACTTCCAATTTTGAGATTGTCAAAAGCAAAATAGTTGTACAATCTGCCATCCAACTCCCCCTTAAAAATGCTATCCCTGGAAACAGCAACACAACTACCATCTGATTGAATAATCCGAGCCTTTACTTCTGTTTCGTCGTATGTTCCTCCCCAAAAGGTATTTTTTTCCTTGATTGGTAAATAAAACTTATTCAATTCTTCAATTCCCTTTTTTGATTGAACAAGTATTTTCATGTGTTTAATTTCAGTATGAAACCACATAAAAACACCTAAACCTGGCAACTTATAAACATCAATATTGAAAAGGTATAAAGCATTGGATTTCTCTTGTTCCGGGGTGAGTGATAATTTTGATGGATCCACATACTCCGGTTGTTGTGACCAGTCATAATCTGTCGTATAAATCGTTTGTCCCTGTAAAAAAATAGGGAACAACAAAAGAGTTAATAAAATTCGGAAACGGTTCATTTTCTAATCAATACTAAGGGTTTACTCAACTGTTTTGTCAGTTCTGAAATTGTTTTCTCCAGTACCTCAACTTCCTCTATGGAATAATTTAATTTAGTTAACTCGACTTTTACAAGTTGTTTCAATTCTCCATTGAAAAATTCATAATTAATTTGGTAACTAATCCCATCTTTATCAATCACTTTATTCTCTGGTAATTTTGTTACTGAATAATCAGATGGTATAATCACTTTGGTTAAAGAAACAGACGTTGTTTTGTAATCAATCTCCAGGGGCAATTTCCGATTCTTAAGCTTTAATTGATCTAAAGGCAGATTACCGGTAAAGACATTCAGAAGCACCGTATTGGAATCAAGTTTGGACAATTTCTTACGAAAGACTAGTTCAACTTTAGAAATGGAGTCTCGTTCATTTACTTTTACTCTTACAAAATCTACTTTTCTGGAAACATTTTCATTATTAAAGAAATACCCCGTAAGTTTTTTCTTGTTTTTCTCCAACAGATCCGGCTCATTAAATAAATGGAAATACGCTATTTTGTTATAACCTCCTACTTCTTTTTTCTTTGACCCAACAACGAAATCATCTGCAATGGTTAGGACTGTTGAGTCTTTAATACAATTCACTAACGAACCAATTACAGGTATTTGCTCTACTAAAAATGAATTTGATTTATCATCAAAAATGAGTGCTTCTTTTCCCTGAATAAAACTCGTTGGCAGATCAAATGGCTGAAAATCACTGGTAGCATCCAGAAAATACTTCCTGTCATTATCTTGAAATGTTGCAATCATATGATTATCTACAAACTGATTATGTGATTTTTCATAGGTGTAAGGAAGATCACGTGTTCCAGTCCACGCAATTTGAATTCGAATTCCAATTGATTTAGCCATTCCATAGATCAATACAGCCATATCTTTGCAATCTCCATATCTTTTATTGAACGTATTCTTCCCTAATCTGGGCCTAACTCCTGAAATCCCTTCTTCAAAAGCAACATATTGAATATGATTCTGAACCCAGTAATAAATCGCTTTCACTTTCTCAGAGTCGGAATTCAACTCTTTAGTTATTTCTAGTGTTATAGTTCTAAGATCTGAAAATGAAGTATCTGAGATGACGTTATCCAAATAAGAGAGGTATATTTTTTGCAAAGCAGACAAGTCAGGCAATCCAAATTGTTTATCATTGATATTACATTCCTTCACTTGGAAAATAATATGGGGAACCAAACTTAGAAAAGAAGGAGCGTCGGGTTCAAAAACATGCGTATATGGAGTTCCCGTGAAAGTAAAAACAGAATAAGTTACATTACCACGTTGTTTTTTACTCTCCCTAATCATCCCCTTATCATTGTAAAACTGCTTATCAAACTCAACCCAATCAGGTTCTTGTAGTTCTACATTACTGCTAACTATAGGAGCAAATCCTCCAAAGAAATGTCTTATTGGAAGCGCGCCGTTTTCATAGATCAATGAATAAGAAGTTTCAATAATATCTCCGACAGCAACGTCTTCAAAATTTAGTTCCCTGGATTTCTCTCCATCATAAAAAACGAAATTTGATGAAATAGTTTGAACTTCACTACTTAAAATGGCTTTTTGAGTTTTTCCGGATTCGCTTCTCAATTTCGACTTCGCTCCATGTAATTGAATAGCATCAGAATACTCAATAGTTTGATCTAAAAAAGACTCACTTCCCTTTGGACTCAAAATCAGGATTACTTCAGAGAAATTTAATTTTAATCGAAAATCATCCGTATCAGATTTATAAGGGATTATTTCTAAGTCCTTTTTCAAATAAATGAAATCAAAACTTTTATATTTTTTCTTAAACTCTTCAATCTGATCTTTAGTAAATGAAACCTGTCCCAGTGCACTGAACGTGAATAAGAATATGATAATGGGAAATAAATAATTCAACACGGTTGATTTATGAAATGACTGCGCAATATTACATATAATATCAGTAAACAATACTTTCAAGTAATCATGTTTTCCGAAATGCCTTTCACAAATTGTAAAAATAAGGATTCGGAATTACAGGAAAATAAAGCCTCCTTAATTGCTCTTCTGAAATCAAAGTCGTATTTAATATCTGTGCCTCACCGCAAACCGGCAGACTATTCAGTCCAACCAGCGGATGTCCGAAAATCCCATCCGGAAATTTCTCAGGCTCATGTGAAACCCAAACGAAAGGAACCTGTTTTTTTATCAATAACCTTGCAGTCAATCTTCCCTTCTGCCCGGTTCCGTTAACAATCAACTGTTGTTTTGGGTCCCAATCCCGCTGCACAAATCGATCGACCTTCAATTCAAAAAAAGCCTTTTGCTGATAGTCAGCGCTGGTTTTGGAAGTTCGGAGTTCGTGATCCCGCCACAAATGCGTCACCAGATCCAGTCCTTTGATGGAAAACCCGGCTTCATACCAGCGAAACAACAGGTCATAATCTTCCGGATAATGCAAACAATTAAAACCGCCGCATTTTTCCAAATCGGCTTTCCGCATCATCCAGTTTCCGGATGCCAACGAGCATTCCCGGTAAATCTTCCCGTAAAAATCTTGTTTATCCACCCGTTCGTTCAACCAATTTTCATATCCCTGGTATCCCGCTGAAATACTGCCTCCCTCTGAAAAATAGCTCACCTTTCCGGTTACAATATGTTCCTCAGAAGTTTGCAGACTTTTTAAAAATACTTCCAATTTAAAATCCGGCATCACATCATCTGCGTCCATACGCGTAATGTATTCTCCACCTGCATGCGCCATTCCAGTACAAAGCGCATCAACAATTCCCTTTCCTTTGCTCTCAAGCAGCATTATTCGCGGATCATCCAATAAATCGGCAATTGCTTCCACTTCATTTTCACAGCTGTGGTCATTGACCAAAATCCACTCCCAATTAGTATGCGTCTGCCCCAAAACAGATTCCGCAGTTTTCCGGATAAACTTTTCAGCGTTTCTATAAGGTGTAAGAATCGAAATACGCGACATGGTGTAAAAGTAACAGCAAATTAAAACATAGAGTCCCCGGATAACTCTATTCCATTATTTCCCGATAAAAATCATCCATCCGGATGATCTAAGTCATTTTTTACCAGGTACATACGCTTTATTTTTGAATCAAATAATCACAATAATAATACGGACCATGAGCGAGAAGGAATTTATCTATAAGCAGCACGAAGAAAATACCGAATGGTTGAACAAATTGGAATTTTACAAAGACGAGCTGAAAATAATTCAGCATAGGCTGGAAGAGATTGCAGGTAAGAATAACAGCAAAGAAGTACTTGCTTTAGTGGAGCAATTCCAGAACCAGCTGCTTATCCATCGAAATGCCATTGATGAAATACAGCATAATGTGATTATTTCAGAAGACAAACTCCAACGGGAAATTGAAAAAAATCCGGTAGCAACCGATCATCGAAAGACAGAATACCATCAAGTCGAAAAAGAAGAGCTTCAAGTCTTCGAAAAATTATTCAGTGAGTTACGTGAAAATTTTAATCGATTTGCTTCTAAATGGATGTAACGGTCCATCCGTTAGTTTCAAAGGAAAGGGAATTCTTAACGGGGTTCCCTTCTCTTTTTTACAAACTCCGGGATAAGGGATTTCTATTATCTTTATCGCTATGTATTCATGGCGGATTGTTCTGATTCCTTTTTCCCTGCTTTACGGCCTCATTGTCGGACTGCGAAATTGGTTTTATCAACTTGGAGTCTTCCACTCACAATCGATTCCGGGAGCTTCAATCTGTATCGGCAACATTACGGTAGGCGGAACGGGAAAATCGCCGCTAACAGCGTATATCGCCCACTTATTCAAAGAACAAAACCCGGTTATTTTATCGCGTGGGTATGGACGAAAAACACAAGGACTTCATATCGCTGATCCGAATAGTTCTGCCAGTGATATTGGCGATGAGCCGATGATGTACTGGACCAGCTTCAACCACGAAATACCGGTCGTTGTTGCAGAAAAGCGGCAAACCGGAGTGAATTGGATCAGGGAACACCATGAGAACTCATTGATAATCCTGGATGATGCATTCCAGCACAGAGCTGTAAAAGCAGGATTAAACCTTTTGCTCATGACTTACGACCGTCCCGTTTTCAAGGACTTTGTTTTTCCAGCCGGAAATCTCAGGGAACCACGAGCCGGAATGAAACGTGCGGACATTGCTTTAGTGACCAAATGCCCGAAAGACCTTCCCGAAAATAAAAAAACGCTTTTCAGGAAGAAAATACCTCTAAAAACAGAGCATATTTTCTTCAGCGAGGTCATTTACGGAGAATTGAAAGGACTTTTTGGTGCTGTTTGGGAAAATTTTGATCAATTAATTTTAGTAACGGGCATTGCTCAGCCCGAACCACTATATCGTTTTTTAGCTGAGAACCATCGCGTTGAGTCCATTAATTTTCCCGATCACCACAGCTTTACCCGGGAAGATATTCAACAAATCCAACAAAAAGTTGCTACTTTTGCGCACCAACGTTGTGCTGTTGTTACAACCGAAAAAGACGCGGTGCGTTTTGCAGAGTGGCAGGAAGTCATTGTGGAAAGTCAAATCCCGTTTTTTGTACAAAGTATTTCGTTAAAAATAGATAGAGAAGAAGATTTTAAAGCATTACTCAAAAATTATGTTGTTAGAGCAAATGAAAGAGGCTGCTGATTATATCAACAGCAAAACGCAGGTTAAACCAAGCATCGGTATCATTTTAGGAACCGGATTGGGTGGATTGGTAAAGGAAATCGAGATTATCGATGAAATTCCTTATGAGCAGATCCCGCATTTCCCGGTTTCAACGGTAGAAAGCCATTCCGGGAAATTGATCTTCGGAAATTTAGGCGGAAAACAAGTGGTTGCCATGCAGGGGCGTTTTCACTTTTACGAAGGCTACAACATGCAACAGGTTACTTTCCCTGTACGTGTAATGAAACTATTGGGAATCGAACGTTTATTCGTAAGTAATGCCTCAGGTGGTGTGAACCCGGATTTCGAAGTCGGGGAGATCATGATCTTAAACGACCACATCAACTTATTCCCTGCTCATCCGCTGATCGGGAAGAATATTGATGAATTAGGACCTCGTTTCCCGGATATGAGCGAACCTTACGATCACGCAATGATTGAAGTTGCTAAAAACATTGCAGCAGAAAACAACATCAAAGTTTCCGTTGGAACATACGCAGCTTTGACAGGACCAACATTGGAAACTCCTGCAGAATACGGTTACGTTCGTGCTATCGGCGCTGATGCAGTAGGAATGTCAACAATTCCTGAAGTAATCGTGGCTCGCCACATGGAAATTCCTTGTTTTGCTATCTCAATCATTACCGATTTAGGTGTTCCCGGGAAAATCCAAAAAGTAAGTTTACAAGACGTTATTGACGTTGCAAGCAGACAAGAGCCGAAAATGACTCTGATCATGAGCCAATTGATCGCTCGTTTGTAATCTTGTTTAAACCAATTATAGTAAGCCCTGACGATAAATGTCGGGGCTTTTTGTTGGCAGCTAATACCGCATGAAAACATGATATCATGTTTTCATGATTTTGATCAGAAATGATGGTCTATAAGGGAAGTTTTTTACATTAGTAAAAAAATAACCATGAACCTCAAAGACTTTTTAGAGGATTGTAAACAAGAAAACATCATCGACCAGGCTACTATGGATCGCATGTATGCTCATTTCCTGGTAAAAAAGGAACAGCAACCAATCCAGGCGCAAAATCTACAGACAGTCTCTAAACAAAGTTCCGGAAACGGGTTAATTATTACCGTGAGTATCATCGGGGTATTCCTGATCGGTTTCGGAGTTATTTACCTCTTTGCTCATAATTGGGACGAACTTTCACGCCCTGCAAAAACCATTCTCAGTCTTTTACCTGTCTTCCTTTCGGCACTTGCAAATATTTTCACGGTTACAAAACGTAAAGATAATGTGATTTGGCAGGAATCAACCGCCATTTCTACCTTCCTGGCCGTAGGAAGTATGCTTGGGCTGATTCTCCAGGTCTACCAGCTTCCCGGAATTGAGAACTATTTCTACACTTACTGGTGTATCCTTTGCTTACCGGTGGTTTACCTGCTAAGATCACATAGTGCAGTTTTTTGTGCCATGGCTCTCATGCTGATGAATCTCTTCAGTTACCCGATGGACCAAAGCGCAATTTACCAGGTTCCATGGTTCGGAAGTCTGGTGATGTTCTTAGCATTAGTTCCGTATTTGAAGCGTTTATTCACACTTCGACAGCCGGAATCCTTGTTTGTTACGCATCAGGTCGTAGTTCCTTTTCTCATCTGTTTGAGCGCAATAATCAGTATGCGTGGATCTGATTCCTCTATTTGGCTGATCCTGTTCTTACTACTCGCAAATTTCCATTTATTCGGAACAAGCAGATTCCTGAGAAATACCAATCGTCACCCGAATGCAATGGCAATACTGAGTTATACGGGCTTGAGTTTGACCTTAACTTACCTGTTACTTTATAACAAATGGGGATTTGATAAAATCCTGCAGGCTGAAAATGACGATTACCGGTTGATCTTCATTCCCATTCTTTTTGCACTGGGACTTGTTCAGTTGTTCCTTTATTTTTCCAAAGAAAAAATTGCCGCAAATAATCTTTATAAACTGCTGCTGCTTTTACCCGTTCCTTTCATAGTCATGGACTATTTCGGGGTTAATTCATTCCGTTATTACCAGGTAGCAATTTTAATCGGTGCTGCTGTCGTAGTTCATTTTGCACAGGAACGGAAAGACGGCTGGCAGATTTATCCTGCGCTGGGTCTATTAGCAATGCTTATTTTCAGTTTCTCCTACATCAACGGAGGAATTATGAGTTTTTTCCTTTTGTCTCTCATTCCGAGCATGTACTACCTCGTACCGGCGGTATTAATTGATGAAAAGTCAAAAAACAGCCTGGGAGCTGACCATGTGGTGATTCTCTCTTTTCAGATCCTGTTCCTGATTATTGCCAGTTTCGGAGGATTTTGGGCCTTGTTCGATTACACTCCTTACCTGTTGACCAATGCAACATTTGTCCCTCCGTCTATGAATGCTTTCCAGGCTACCCTTACCGGAATCATTTGCTTCGGACTTATTCTGAACGTTGTGAAACTGCGTAAACAGTTACTTTCTCATGTAAATGGCTTATTTGCGCTTTTTAGCCTGGCAGTTCCGGCTTTGATCTGGATCGGATGTATTTCCGCTGTAGGTCTCCAGCATATGTACTCCATCTTCCTGTTGGTTTTAGGAGTTATCTTACTGGTTTACAGCGCCCGGAAATCCAACCTGACTGTAGCAAACCTTTCGCTTGGATTAATCGGATTAGTGATGGCATGCCGCTTCTTCGACCTGAAAATGTCCTTAACCGTAAAAGGAGTCCTGTTCATCCTGATCGGAAGTTCCTTTTTTGTTGCCAACTACCTCATTTTAAAAAACAGAAAGCATGAAAACAGGAACTAAAAGACTCATCGCGATCATTGTGATCTCGCTTATTCAGTTGAGCTTTCCGCTTTTCTTCATCGCTGCCAAAGAACAGGTTATTGAAACAGGGAAGGAATACCTTTTCCGCATTCAACCTGTTGATCCTTATGATTTTTTCCAGGGAAGATATGTGCGGCTGAACGTGCAGCCCTTGTACTACAAAACCTCCCAATCGGGTAATTTCAAACAAAACGACATTGTTTATGTTGAATTTGCACAGGACACAGCCGGAGTGAAGGTTACAGCCCTGTCTCATAAAAAATCAACCCATTCCCTAAAACTGAAGCTTTACGGCAAACCGCGAAATCCGGTTTACATAAAACTTCCGTTCAGAAGGTTCTACCTGGAAGAAAATAAAGCCATAACAATCGAGGACCGGCTTTCAACAGATAGGGAACACACAAATTTCGTGCACGCAAGAATTCTGAACGGAGACTTTGTTCTGACAGACATCAGTTCAAACGGAAAATCATTGATTACCGGTTTACCCGTTAAAACACCCGCATTGGCAAACGGGAATTAGATCTTGTGCTCAAAATGCAATATAATTCAAAAAAGAATCCTTTTGAGGTCATTATTCGGCGAAAAAACTCGAAATTTGCTACTCATTTAAAATGAATCATGTCGATAAGAGATAAATACGAAGTAATCATTGGTTTGGAGGTCCACGCTCAGCTGTTGACCAAAACCAAAGCATACTCTTCAGATATCAATGAATACGGGGCACACCCGAATACCAATGTGAGTGTGGTTACTCTGGGTCATCCGGGAACATTGCCTGTGATGAACCAAAAAACAATCGAGTTTGCCGTGAGATTAGGTCTTGCCTGTGGCTGTAAGATTGCCGAACACCAGCATTTTGCCCGTAAAAATTACTTCTACCCCGATCTTCCGAAAGGATACCAGATTACACAGGATACTACTCCGATTTGTACCGGAGGTGCTATTGTGATCAAAGGTGACGACGGACAGGAAAAGACAGTGGGCCTGACACGTATCCACATGGAAGAAGACGCCGGAAAATCAATCCACGATGTTGATCTGTACGATACATTGGTCGATTTGAACCGTGCCGGAACTCCCCTCCTGGAAATCGTTTCCGAACCTGAGATCCGTTCCAGCCAGGAAGCATATAATTATTTGACAGAAGTACGCCGTTTGGTGCGTTACCTGGACATTTGCGACGGGAACATGGAAGAAGGTTCGCTGCGCTGTGATGCGAATATTTCGGTAATGCTGAAAGGTGCTTCCGAATTTGGTACAAAGGTCGAAGTTAAAAATATGAACTCGATCCGCAACGTACAACGAGCAATTGAATTCGAAGTAGAGCGCCAAATCGCTGCTGTGGAGAACGGAGAACGTATTTCGCAGGAAACCCGCAGTTTTGATGCTTTGAAAGGAATTACCATTTCCATGCGCAGCAAAGAAGCGGCAAATGACTACCGTTATTTCCCGGAGCCGGATTTACAACCTATTGTTGTGGATGAAGTATACGTGAATCAGGTAAAAGCAAAAATGCCTGCCCTTCCGAGAGAATTGTTCGCGAAATACACACAAGACTTAAAGCTTTCCGATTACGATGCGGGAATTTTGACCGATTCCAAATCCATTGCATTGTTCTTCGAGGAAGTCATTTCGAATACAAAAAACTTCAAATCGGCAGCTAACTGGGTGATGGGTGAAGTAAAATCCTACCTGAACCAAAACGGGTTAGAAATCGAAGATTTACCGGTTTCTGCGAAACAAATTGCCGGAATTATCAATATGATCGAAGGTGGTAAAGTTTCAAATTCCGCAGCGGCACAAAAGCTTTTCCCGGCATTGATCGAAAATCCAACTGCAGACATTGATGAACTGGCAGTTTCTTTGAACATCATTCAGGAATCCAATGCTGACTCGTTAAAAGAAGTTATTTTAGGCGTTTTCGGGCAACACCCGGACGAAGTTTCCCGTTTTAAAGCAGGAGAAAACCAATTAACCGGCTTCTTCATGGGACAAATCATGAAAGCTTCCGGTGGTAAAGCAGATCCAAAAACAACCAATGCACTTTTGCGTGAATTAATACAAACCGTTTGATGAACCGATTTTCTTTTTTTAGCGTACTTTTTTTAGGAGTATTCCTTTTCACTTCTTGCGGCGACAGCAACCTGGATGAAGAAACAGGTCTGGAAAAGAACTTTCACATAGAAGGACAGATAAAAGGTGCTGCGAACCAAAAATTGAAAATCGAAGCACAGTCCCAACAAGGTGTTATCGAAGTTGCTCAAACCATGACAGACGGTTCAGGAAACTTTGAATTGGACGGAAATATTCCCGGAATGGGGATTTACTCCGTAACACTTGGTGAAAACGGAAAAAATGCAGTGGTTATCCCGATGGACGTGAATGACCAGGTGACCATTCATGCTACAAAAGAGACATTTGCCATTACCCCGGTTTTTTCGGGAACAAAATGGGCAAAGCCTTTAACGAAATACATGGTGCTGTTCAGTGATTTTGCTAAAAAACAAATGGAACAACTGCCTAAAATCGAAGATCCTGAAAAACAACTGGCAGTTTTTGCAGAATTGAAAAAGCCCATTGTGAAATTCTCACAGCAGCAGATACGAAAAGATCCGGCAAACCCGGTAAACATTATCCTGATCAATCTAATCATGCCTTCGCAGGGAGAAGGCTTTGCTAATTGGGATCCGGCAAACCTGGACGATTTGAGAAAGATTGAAACTGCTTTCCAACGAAATTATGCGGATTCACCCATAACAGGCATGTTGTCCCAGCAGGTCGCTGCAATTGATGCTCAATACCAAAGTTACCAGCAGTATAACTCGGGAACAATGGCAGCTCCTGAGATTGCTTTGAAAAATCCATCGGGAACAGAAATGCGTTTGTCTGATTTAAAAGGAAAAGTTGTTCTTATTGACTTCTGGGCTTCCTGGTGTGCTCCTTGCCGCAAAGAAAACCCGAATGTTGTGCGTATGTANNCAAAAGTACCGCAATCAAGGATTCGAAGTATTCTCCGTTTCCCTGGACCAGGATGCGGATGCATGGAAAGGGGCAATTGCTAAAGACGGATTGACCTGGAAAAACCATGTTTCGGATTTAATGGGCTGGCAGACGCCGCTTGTTCAATCTTACGGAATCCAGGGCATTCCTCATACCGTTCTTTTAAACAGGGAAGGAAATATTGTGGGAGTTGGATTGAGAGGTGAGCAATTGGAACAAAAATTGATAGAACAACTCGCAAAAAAATAAGAAAAAGCGAAGCTTTTGATTCGTTACAGACAAGCGTCAGCGCAGTCTTACAACAAAAAATCGCTTCGAGTAAAATACAAACCTTATTGTAGTTTGGAAACGAATGACAATAACAAGTTAAATTGAACACAACTATGAAACAGTTCGTCCTTTGTTTAACACTTTTATCCGGATTCGCTTTCGGTCAGAACCCTGTAAAGGTTGAAGTCAGCGGAAACATCTTCAACACCAACGGAGACAGTATCAAAATATCCCAATTCTACGGTTCTCACTACCAGGATTTTATCAACGGGAAACTAGATAAAAAAGGAAATTACAGCCTGAAAGGAACTGTTCCTGTGGCCGACTATTATGTACTGCGTTTAGGTCAGCAGCATATCAATCTCATCCTAAAAGAAGGATCTGTTATCCGCGTGAATGCAGATGGCAACAATATCAATGCATTCCATACGATCACCGGATCTGATGAAAGTATTGCTTTGAATGAATTTGTAGGTCAAATGCAATATTTCAACCACAAAAAAGACTCTGCAATCAATGCTATGAAAGCTACTCCTGAAAACCAGGAAGCAATTAACAAATACTATCAAACAGAATTTTACAAGTTCTCGGCATACAGACAAAAATTCATTGCCGAACATCCCAATTCTCCTGCATTGCTTCCTGTTGTAAGTACTTTGGATACGGATAAAGAACTGACAACTTATGAAGCTATCGTGAATCAGTTACTGGCTGTTTTCCCATCGTCTCCAAGCGTTCAGAATGCGAAGACAAACTACGATCAGCTGAAAGCACAGAAAGACAAGCAAAACTTCCTGGCTTCCGGGAAACCTGCTCCGAATTTCACGCAAAATGACGTGAACGGAAAACCAATTTCCTTGTCTGATCTGAAAGGAAAGGTGGTACTTCTGGATTTTTGGGCTTCCTGGTGCGGACCTTGCCGTAAAGAAAACCCGAATGTGGTAGCATTGTACAACAAATACAAAGATACCGGATTTACGGTTATGAGTGTTTCGCTGGACAAAGACAAGACTCCCTGGTTAGCAGCCATTGAGAAGGACAAATTGATCTGGCCCAACCATGTTTCCGATTTGAAATACTGGTCCAACGAAGTGGCAAAAATGTACCAGGTTTCATCCATTCCGTTTACCGTATTGATCGATAGAGACGGAAATGTCATCGATACCAAACTGAGAGGGGTAGAATTAGAACAGGCGCTTAAAACGATCTTCGGATTCTAAGATGGACATTCCCGCAGGAAAGAAAATATATTTTGCTTCTGATTTCCATTTAGGTGTACCGGTCGGAAAATCAAGCTTTGAACGCGAAAAACGCATCATTGACTGGTTGGATCATATCCGACAGGATGCTTTTGAAATTTACCTGGTCGGTGACATCTTCGATTTTTGGTTTGAGTACAAACACGCCATTCCAAAAGGATTTGTGCGTATACAGGGAAAAATAGCCGAATTGGTCGATTCCGGTATTCCGGTTTATTTCTTTACCGGAAACCACGACATGTGGATGTTTGACTACTTTGAAAAGGAGCTCGGTGTAAAAATCTACAGGGAACCTATTCACAGAACCTACAACGGCAAAAAATTCCTGATTGGTCACGGAGACGGTTTAGGACCGGGAGACCGCGGCTATAAGTTTATCAAGAAGGTTTTCGCAGCGAAGTGGTCCCAATGGATGTTCGCACGTCTTCATCCGAACTTCGGTATTGCTCTGGCAAATTATTTTTCCCGGAAAAGCAGAATCGCAACCGGTGATTCCGACAGTAAATTCCTGGGTGAGGATAACGAATGGCTTGTTCAATATTGTAAGGAACAGGAAGGAATCAACCCACAGGATTATTACATTTTCGGTCACCGGCATCTTCCGATGACTATCCGGATCAGTGAACGTGCAACATACATCAACCTGGGAGAATGGATCCATTACAATACCTATGCGGTATTTGACGGATTTGAAACGAAATTGCTGGAATGGAAATAAAATAATTGTAACAAAATAAAACAAGTAGGGACGCGAAGCATCGCGTCCCTACTTGTTTTTTATTCACCCTTTTTCGGTTCTTTCTTCTTTTTTTCCTTCTCTTTTTTCTGTTTAGGAGTCGTCGGCATAGCATCGTCTTCTTTACCAGAATTGGGAGTTCCTCCAAATGTTCGGATTTCTCTTCCCTGTTCGTCGAAAACGTGCTCTTCTATCAAAATGTCGTTTTTATAGATTGCACGGCTTTTAATTTTCCCATCCGGGAAACGTTCTTCGAATGCACCTTCACGTACTTCCATCTTAGTCATTGACTTCAGTTCGCTTACTACCGCTATGTAATACAATTTCCCGGATTTGATAGGCCTGTTTACTCCTTTTGCGAGGTTATTTCCTTTTAGAACAGTTTCATTAAGGGCTTCTCCACGAAGCTGGCTCACTACAATATTTGCGTCTTTCAAACTATCCAGAGCTTGTTTTTTGGGCTTTTTATCGTACAACATCTGCCCCAATGCTTCAGCAATCTCTTTTGTAGGACAGCCGTATAATTCAGCCGTCACATACTGATTTGGCTTCGCAGTCACTTTTTTATAGTTCTCAATGGATTGCAATGTTTGATTGTAAAACAATGTTTTAAATTCTCCATTGCGGGAATCCATGTCCCATGTCTCGGTACGCAGAAGAACGCCATCATCGTAATAATAATGCTGTATACCGTGCTTCTTCCCTTCCTTGAAGTTCAACTCTTCAATGATTTTCCCTTCGCGGTTATAAACCAGGAAAGCACCATCTAATAAACCATTCACATAATTCACCTGCTTGCTTCTCACTCCTTTTGAATCATAAGTGATTTTTGGTCCGTTTAAAACGCCATCCGTATACTTTTCAAATTTTGCCGTATCCCCTTTTGCATTGTAGGTCAATTGTGGTCCCTCCAGCTGTCCGAGCCTATACGTTTT
>DJFP01000191.1:23230-27611 GCA_002432565.1 Flavobacteriales bacterium UBA5869 | reverse complement strand
CGGATTACCATGATGCAACCCGACTTGTAATAGGTTGTATCAATTCCATTGGCATATCCGTCAACAAAAGTAACACGACGTTCCAGTATCCCGTTCATATGGCATGTTTCACACATCCCGGAGAAAGGCATTTTCTGAGAACTCGTCACAACGCGTTTTCCATCCTGCGACATTTCCAGTTTTTCATTGCAGTTTACCACTCCGGCGATTTTACCGCAGTCCCATTCGGTATAGCGCTGCCTGGAACGATCCGCAGCTTTTTGATAACACGGAACAGATTCTTTTTTTACTCCAAAATCAGGCTGGGCGGCAACTGCCAGTGAAAACAAACAAAAAATTACAACTAAAATTCTCATATTTTCTAAGACTTAAGACTAAAGACACAAGACGCAAGACCCATCTTTTGTCCTGTGTCTAACGTCTAAAAGTCTTGAATTAATCAATTATTGTTCCAACTTCAACGAAAGCTTTGACAGCGCATCTCTCATTCTTTTCGGAATCGGAATAGAACATTTATTAATACTGTCGTAGCAAACAAGTACGGAGCTCCCGGTTGTTTTGACTTCGTTCAATACTTTTACTTCGTAAGATAAGGTAAAACTTTTTTCTCCGACATGTTTCAGGTAAACAAAAATTTCAACCGGCTCATGCAGGAAAACGGGTTTCAGGTATTCCAATTCATTCTTTCGGAGGATCACACCGGTCTTTTTCCAATCCCAGTCCATACCAAGCATCTGTCGGAAATAATGGATCCTTGCCTCTTCGAAATAATTCAGGTAAACAGCATTATTCACATGCTGCATCATATCACAATCAGAAAAACGAACCTGCAGTCTGTAAGAATCTAACATGAGCTATTTTTTATCTAAAACACTATATTCTGAGTTGTTCGAAATAAATTCGGGAACAACTTCTTTCATCAAGCCAACCAGGGAAAGATTATCTGTTTTTCCCACTGAATCCAATAATTTTTCAATGATATCGTAAACCCGTGGATCCACTTCTCTTTCCGATGCGATCAGTATTTTCGGGTGATGGGTTTCCTGTACGTTCTCCGCATCATTCAAGAGCTCTTCATACAGTTTTTCACCAGGCCTCAACCCGGAATAACGGATCTCAATATCCTTCCCTAATTCCAGTCCTGATAATTTAATCATTTTCTTTGCCAAATCAACGATCTTAACGGATTTACCCATGTCGAATACATAGATCTCGCCACCGCTTCCCATGATTCCTGCTTCCAGCACCAACTGGCAGGCTTCCGGAATGGTCATAAAATAACGGGTAATTCGTTCGTCAGTTACAGTGACAGGTCCGCCCTGTTCGATCTGTTTCTTAAACAAGGGGATCACCGAACCGTTTGACCCCAATACATTTCCGAAACGCGTGGTAATAAATTGTGTTTGACCGGTATTAGCCGCTTGAGCAATAATCTCGGCAATGCGTTTACTTGCTCCCATTACATTTGTCGGATTCACAGCTTTATCCGTTGATATCATGACAAATTTGTGAACAGCCTTCTTATTAGACAAATCAACCAGGATTTTAGTCCCTTTGATGTTATTCCTTACAGCTTCGGACGGATTCAGCTCCATCATCGGCACATGTTTGTATGCCGCCGCATGGAAAACCCAGGAAGGCTTAAACGTATCGAATAAGAGCTCCATACGCTCTTCGTTGCAAATATCCCCGATTACGACTTCAAATGCAGGAATATCTTTCATTTGTTTCAATTCAAACTCCAGGTCATACATCGCAGACTCCGCCTGGTCCAAAAGAACAACCAATTTCGGTTTGTATTCCAATACCTGGCGAACAATTCCCGAACCAATAGAACCTGCCGCACCACTTACAAGTACAACCTGGTCTTTCAAACCATCGACGAGTTTATCCTGGTTCAGAACAATCGGAGTTCTTCCCAGCAGGTCTTCAATATTTACCTGAGCAATTTGGTTTGTGGTAAAAGCCCCGTTTATCCAGCTTTTAGGACTTGGTACTTTTTTCACTTCGACCCCGGCTTCAATGCATTTTTCAACAATAATGCTTCTTTTTTCTGGCTCCAGGTTTTGGATGGCAATAATCACCTGGTGGATCTTATTTTTTTGAAGGATTTCTTCCAACTTGGATGTGTGGAACACTTCAACCCCCTCTATTCTATTTCCGGAAATGCGGTTGTTATCGTCCAGGAAACCAAAAACTTTCAAATTGATCCGGACATCTTTCTCTATGATTCGTTTTGCAATCAAACCCGAAACTCCGGCACCATAAATCAGCACCAATTTTTGCTCGCTACCCGATTTCACAGATTCGAGGTACAGTAATTTCACTATAAAACGCGAAACCGCCAGTAAAAAGAAACAGAAAACGTATTCGATTACGATCACTGAACTAGGGAACAGGTAATAATTATCAATCCAATAATAGCGTGCTATTCCCAGGATCACAAAAACAACCGATGAAGCCGTTGTTGCTAAAAAAAGGCGCTTAAAATCGGAAGTAGAAGTATGCCGTACAATTCCTTTATGAATTCCGAACAAGAGGAAAACGATTAATCTGACAGCAAAGAAAACAATGATCGAATACTTGACAATTCCCAATTCAAGTTTCCATTGGCCCTGGTCGGCTTTTATGTCAAAGCGAATCAGGTAAGCGATCACCAAAGAGACCGCAGAAATGAATAAATCAATCAGAATTATTATCCAACGGGGTAAGTTTTTCTTAGGAAACATGTTGATCGTGCTATTCATTTTGTTCACTGCAAATTTAAGGGAATAAATCAGGTAAACAACCCGCCGTTTAAAGAAATCGTTTGACCGGTAACATAATCGGATTCATCTTTCAGAAGCCAGTCGATCGTAGTCAAAACCGTTTCAACACCACCTAAACGGTTCTTCGGGATTTGAGAAATGATCTGCTGCTGCATTTCTTCCGAGACTTCGGAAATCATTCCCTGGTCGAAGTAACCCAGTGCCAAAGCATTACAGGTAATCGCGCCGTTTGCAAGTTCTTTAGCAATGGTTTTTGTCATCCCCAAAACACCCGCTTTACTAGCCGCGTATGCCACCGTGCCCGGAACACCGGTCTGTGCGACTACAGAAGAAATCGTAATAATCCGCCCGAAATTATTGGTTCGCATGCCCGGTATAACTCCCTGGCAAAGCAGGAACGGTGCAGTTAAATTTACGGCAATAACTTCATTAAAATCTGCTGGCGACAATTTCCAGCTCATGCCATTCTTTGAAATTCCGGCATTGTTAATGAGTACATCAACCCTTCCGAAGTTGGCAAGGATACTCGCTAATAAATTCTTTACCTGGTTCTCATCCCTCAAATCAGCTTTGAACCACGCATGTTCACATTCTACTTCAAACGGTTCCTGCTGAAAAGTATGCAAGGCAAGTCTCACATCCTGTCTTTCAAAATGTTTCACCATTGCAGAACCTAATCCGCCTGTAGCTCCGGTAATCAGAATTACTTTTTTATCCATTTATCTCTTATCTTTTTCACTATTCTCCACCAAAACGGAGCATTATTCCAGCTTATATGCGAATATACGACATCTTCCGCGCCGAAATTCAAATTAAACCTTCTCACTGACTCTACATTTGAACCTCCGAAATCGAATATTTTTTCCCTGGACCCCGCGTACTCAATGGCACTCAGCATCAATTTGTACATTCCTCCGGATTTCTTTGCTTCCTCATTGGTCGTTCCTTTCAGATAAAGAACTGCGGTATCTGTTTCCAATATCCAAATGCCGCCCAGCCAGTTGTTACCGTCCGATAAATTAAACTGTAACAGGCGCTTATCCGCATAATTCCCCACCAATTTCTCCAATATAGGAAGCGTTTGCTCATTGATCCCGGGAATACGGTTCTGCAACTCATTTTGGAGCAAATCCATCATTGCCGGAATGTTTTGCTCGTTGGTTACCACAAAATTGACCGACTTATTCAAGGAGCGTTTTGCCTGTTGGTTCAGTTTCAACTTTCCCGGATACAATTCCTGGTAAATCCGCTGATTTAAGCTAAATCCTCTTCCTACTTGCAGATCGGCAACCGGGAATTCACTCTTAAGAGCAGCAATCAGTTCCTCTTCCGGAATCGGTTCTCCCACCCACTCCATAAAACGGTTGAAGAACGGAGTTACCAAAATCTTCACACCGCCTTTAACAACATACGGACAAGCCATCCCGGATTTAAAATCATCCGAATAGAGAATAGACCAATTATCTGCCGTGGCATCCAAATACACCGACTCCGAGAAAACAGAACACTGATTCAATGAGACCAATTCGTCCCATTTGTTTTTTATGGCCTTCGAATCCGCTTTTACAAACTGCATGAGCCGAAATTTACGAATTCATAAAGGGATTTTGTCC
>DJFP01000191.1:15512-23218 GCA_002432565.1 Flavobacteriales bacterium UBA5869 | reverse complement strand
ACCTTTTTGTCCGAATAATAGTTCGCCTGTTTTGTCAATTGTGAAGCATAATAACCGTCAGAACTTACATGATTCCAGGTTTTATGGAGCAAAACAGACTTTTTCCTTCCCGGTTGGGCCAAAAAAGATCCGTCACCTATCATTTTATGAGCTGAAGGATTCAACCGGCCCAACACATACAGCCGCCAATAGAACAGTGGAGAAAACTCCCAGGAAGCTATCGGAATCTCGAGGAAATATCCGTTTGGTTCTGCTTTCGTGACATCGGATTGAAAACGGTAGGGATTTTCGAAGCGTGAAACAGCTGTAAAATCAAACTGATAATGCTCCGACTCGAACTTCCCTCCCGGAAAAACAGTAGAATCTTTTTCGATCCCAAGTTCCTGAAGCACCTTCTCAATCTGGCTAAATGGCTGAATACACCAACCTCCCGCACGATAGGTGGTTGGTTTTTTACCTGTAAAATTTGTCAGGTATTGATAATACTTCCGAACGATAGCTTCCGCTTCCTCATCCGGAAAATCGGACAATTTGTAACAGCCATCCGTTACAACCACCCATTTTTCACCGTCGTAATGAGATTTTTCCCAATGCGGATGAATGTGCANNTATTATAATCTTCTTCCAGTTCCGGGAAGTGCTGCTTGTATTCCTGCAGTTTGATCAGAAAACCAATGTCCACGAAGAAAACCAGTGGAATATCAAATTTGCGGGCAATTGCCAACAGACGATCAGTTGGATCGATCATACATTTTTGGACGCTTCCGGTATATGTTCCGAAGAACAACTCGTAATCAAATGTCAGAATTACCTGCATATTGCGAAGATAATATTATCCTTCGGTTTAAGAGAAGGTCGGCTCTTTTTCCGAAATCTATCGTATTTTTATTGGACTTTAAGACATCAGGATATTAAGACTTGAATTTATGGGAACACTCATTTTGGGTCCTAATATCCTAAAATCTTATAGTCCTAACATCCAAAGAATGAAAGAAATTGAGCGGAAATACCTGGTAAGTGATACCATCACAGATGTAGTCAAATACCTGCAATCCAAAAAAATACGACAGGGATACATTTCCGATATCGATGGGAAAACAGTTCGTGTTCGCACCAAGGGTGATAAAGGATATTTAACCATTAAGGGAAAATCAATCGGAATCTCAAGAGACGAATTTGAATACGAAATCCCATTGGAGGATGCCAATCAGCTGTTGAGTAACTTTTGTCCGAAAGTACTGGAAAAGGAACGCTATGAGCTGGTTATAGGAGAAAAGAAATGGGAAATTGATATCTTCCACGGCAAACTGGAAGGATTGAAGATCGCAGAGATTGAATTGGAATCCGAAGAAGAAGCATTTGAGCTTCCTGGTTGGATTGAAAAAGAGGTTAGTGATGATGTGCAGTATTACAATTCGAAATTGATTGAAAAGGCATGACTTCGACTCCGCTCAGTCACCTTTTCAATTAATATTACTCCGCCCAACCAACTTATAAAGGAGGTTGAGCGGAGTCGAAACCTATTTATTTAATTCCTTTGCAACCTCACCGAAGAAATACCTGCAGGTACCTCTTCCCCACCAATAAGGTTTATCTACATCTGTGTAGGTGATCAAATCGTATTTTGCCTGCGCTTTTTCAAAGTAAGTCTGAGCATTTTTAGCACCTCCGCCAAACATTTTCGGCGTATAGAAAGTAGAAATTCCCTTCAACAGGTATATGTGTGGATTGTTCTCATTGATTCCTTTAGCAGCCTTCAGGTTATCGTCAAAAATTTTCCCGTATTTCTGCCAGCGGTTTTCAGGGTCCGCCCCGATTCTTGCATTTGCTATAAGCGCCTTCATGATGTGCACCTCATCCGTCAAAGGGCATGCTTCGATTTTAGTCATCTGTCCTTCCGCATTATCAACCAACATATCTTTTAGTGTCAAAGCAGTTTCAAAATAAGACATCTGTACACATGAATATGCGTAATAATAAGCCGGCATCCAATTCTCCGGATATTTTTCCTTCAGGACTGCGAACTGATCCGATTTTGCTTTCCATCCTTCCAGCGTGTAAGTAGAATCAAAGGTTGCGCAAATTGGTTCCAGTTCNNGCATTTGCTTGAAGTGTAAATGCCAAAATCACTGTTAAAATCACTTGCTTCATAAATCTGTAATTAAAGTTCATCTTTATTAAATTCCTTCAGAGATAAATTGAACCCGAAGAAAATATTGAAATAAAACGGAGGCTTCACATCAAATCTCTGGCTTCCGTCGTAACTGTATCTATACCCCAGCACATTGTGCTGATTGGTGATATTATCCAAGCTAATATAAAATACCGTAAAGAACTTTTTAATAGTTGTTAAATATGCTGCCGTAAATGCAAGGTTGTGATACTCCGGTGAACGATCTCCCAGGAATCTTGTGCTGGTCGGATTATAATACGGTCTGCCGCTTGCATAGCTGTAGGTAAGTGAAAAACTCGTTTGAAGTTTCATCGAAAAATACTTCATCACTACATTCAGGTTATGATCGGAAACATAATCGGGCGTGACCTTGCTGATGTAGTTTTGGTACAATCGCTTTGTATCGATATAACTGTATGAAATCCAGTAATCAAAATTTTTGATTGATTTTTTATCTCTCCAGAAAACATCAATTCCCTGGGCATAACCCGATCCGCTGTTATCCACCATTCCATAATTGAAGCGGAATGCATTCGGTGTATAAGCAACACCCTGTTCGCGGATCAACTGGTCGTAAGATTTGTAATAACCTTCCAATCTGAATATGCGGTTCTTTGCAATAATCTGGTAATTTGCCATTAAATGCAGCGCTTCCTGGAAATTCGGTCTGTAGCCCTGCATCAGATAGTTTTGCGATGCAAGCTGATAGAAATACCCTGAAGCCAGTGAGATCTGGCTGTTTTTACTTGTTTTGATAGCCATTGCCAATCGCGGGGAAATATTTCCCTTTGCCAATAATTTCGAATATTCAGCGCGCACTCCCGGTTTGATCGCAAAGTTACGGAACGGGATAATATCTGCTTCTACATAACCCGCACTCAGCATTTCTGCAAATTGTCCGGTTAAAGTATCAAAAGTCTGACGGTATTGGAAATGCTGCAATTCAGATCCTATTACCATCTTAAAACGATTACCGGCCGTATAGATCAATTCACCACGTCCCTGAACACGTTTGTCATTCCTGGTAGAAATCAGCGTATCCCAGGTAATATCATCGTCGTTATTGCTCAATGAGAACCCCACATAATACAACCACTTATCGTTGATAAAATTCTTAAATGTCGTATTGACATAGGTATTTTGGTTTTTCAGTCCGAAACGCATATCAGCTCCTGCCACTTCCGGATTCGGGATTTCTAATCCTGAACTGTTATAAGTTTGATTGAAGGTCATTTTGAACATTCCCCTGGTAGAGGTTTTTGCTACATATCTACCTGTAAAGCCAAATCCCTGCGGAGCTTCATAGAATTTCACATTTGCTTTTGCCAGGGCTAAAAAGGGTGACAAATTCTGATAAAACCCCGTAAATTCAACAGCCTGGTTCTCCATTAATTTAGAACCTCCCAGGAAAATCCCGGCAAAATTTGCCCCGATATTGATATTTGTCTGATCCGGAAGATCTAAAGTGCTTAAATCCAAAACAGAAGACAAAGCCTGTCCGTAACGCGCAGTATATCCTCCGGTACTGAAAGCAGTTCCCTTGAACTGGAAAGGATTGAAACGTGTTCTTTGTGCCACTCCGGGAACAGCACTTCCAAAAGCATTTTGAGCTACCAAACCATCAACGATGAAAGATGTTTCACTTACATCTCCTCCACGCACCATCAGACCAGTTTGGTCACCACCATTTCGCTGCACTCCGGGAAGTGTTTGGATTGCACCGGCAATATCTCCCTGTCCACCGGCTGTTGTCACAATATCCAAAGGATCCAGGATCGCGACAGTGCGGTCATTGGATGCCGACATCGTTCCTGCGGAAATAACCACTTCTTCAATGGCTTTTGACTGTCGGACTTTAATATTTTGGGTAAGCGGAGCTCCTGTCAGGTTGACTTCGATGGATTGTTCTTCCAATTCATCTCCGCGAATAACAAGCGTTTGTTTACCCGTCATTTTAGTAGACAGCTTGTACATCCCTTTTTCATCTGTTTGAGCTCCGTCGGTAGTTCCTTTTACGAAAACAGTGGCCATAAAAACAGGCTTTCCACTTTGGTTCAATACGGTTCCTTCAATGGAAGTCTGCGCCATTAAACAAAAGGGAATCAAGCCCATAAGCAATAGTAAATACTTCATAACAATCAATTATGGGGCTAAATTAGATCGAAAAAAGAGAAACCAGGTACTAAAATCGGTGAAATGATTTCAACAATCGGTCAAATGCTATTTATAACTTGTCGCTTTCCAAATCTGTCTTTTGTGTGTCAAAAACGCTTGATCCGATGCGAATTGTGAACCACTCGAGGAATAATTCCAGGGTTGGTTTCGGGTATTCATCGTCTGAATCGACTACTGCCAGGCACTCATTTTTCATGATTTTCTTGAAATGTGCTTCGATTAACGGTTCGTACTCAAAAAAGTCTTCCTCAATTAAATAAAGATTTCCTTCCAGGTCGTCCGATTCATCAAAATCAAATTCCGGGTCATGCTGCTTAGCCCAATCGCAAAAGGCCTGCTTTGGTTCTACGTAAATGTATCCTCTGTTTACTACTTTCATATTTCTTTTTTTTGAGACCAAAGAAAAGACATCAGACAAAAGACTTAAGACTTAAATAGTCTTTTGTCTTGCGTCTTCTGTCTTTTGTCCGTTTAATTCTTTCAACTCTCCTTCTTTCATAGTCGACCAACGAGTAAGCTTCCTTCCCGGTATTTCGAGCACGTAAATCCAGTTTTGGTCTTTCTTCTTTTCATTTAAAATACCAATCAATGCTTCTGTTTTAATCGGTGATTGAGATTCTAAATAAACCAAATGGTTTGTCCCAATGAGGAATAGGGAATTCCTGTTCTGTTTTTTGAACTGAGATCCAACCTGGTAAGAAGTACATTTGGGGCCATAACAATCAATCCAGTTGAAAAAGGCATTCTTCGTTCTCAGGCTGTCTTTGAATTCATAATGAAGCGCTACAATACTGTCTTTTTTGTTTAAAAGATACCATTTTTCCATTTTGGAAGGACCGAAACGGTCCGGGAAAAGTAAGCTGTCAAGCATGAACCAGGATGCCTCTTTGTAGATTGAATCNNGGGCTTATCGTCGTCAATATGATCGAACTTATCCGAAGTATGTGAAATATCCTCCAGCGAAACGGTGTCCGGTTTATCATCTCCACAGGATACGAGCAAGATCATTGTAAATGCGGTAAGGAATACTGTGAATATTTTCCATGCCATTTTCGCACTGATCAGCCGCGGCTGATCATGAACATTGTCTTCAAGAGCTGAAGCTGCACTAATCCCGAAACTTCGGGACTGATCAAAAGCTACGCTTTTTCTTCTCATATCTTCTTCAATTGTTCGATCGTGTATGTTACATCTTCCGGAGAAATATCCAAATGCGTCACCAAACGGATCGTTCCCGGACCGAATGCTGAAACTTTTATCCCCAGCTCCCCGAGTTTGTGAATGTAATGATCACGCTTTGTTTCGTCTTTCAAAATTACCACTAAAATATTTGTTTCTACAGGCAGACTGCTTTCAATCCAATTACATGCCAAAAAAGCACTTTCCAATTGTTTAGCCAGTTCATGATCTTCGGAAAGGCGGCTGATATTATTCTTTAACGCATAAAGACCCGCTGCTGCGAGAAATCCGGCCTGGCGCATTCCACCGCCCATGACCTTACGTACCCTTCTCGCCCGGTGGATGAATTCCTTCGTCCCTACAAGCAAAGATCCTACGGGAGCTCCCAAACCTTTCGACAGGCAAATAGAGATCGAATCGAACTGAGCTGCATATTTTTTGATGTCAATTCCATTCACATCAAGCGCATTAAAAATACGTGCACCATCCAAATGCAGGGGAATATTTTTAGACTTAGCCAAATGGGAGATCGCTTCAATATCACTAAAATCATACACGGCACCGCCACCGCGATTGGCCGTATCTTCCAGGGAAATTAACTGTGTTACCGGAAAATGCACATCATCCGGCATGATCCATTTTTCAATTTCAGCAGCCGTTAAACGTCCGCGGTTTCCGGGAAGCAAACGAACGGATGCCCCGGAGTTTTTTGCAATTCCACCGCCTTCATATTTGTAAATATGACTTTCTTCGTGGCAGATAACTTCTCCTCCGGGTTTCACATGAATATTTATCGCAATTTGGTTGGTTTGTGTTCCGCTTGCGCAAAACAAAGCTGCTTCCTTCCCGAAAAGCTGTGCTGCATATTCCTGCAATTCGTTTACAGTCGGGTCTTCGCCATACACATCATCTCCCACAGAAGCATTAAACATGGCGTCCAGCATTTCTTTAGAAGGCTTGGTAACGGTATCTGAGCGGAAGTCAACAAAATGCATGAGTTTATTTTTTAAAAGCAAACTTAGGGCAATTCCTGGTAAAATTTCCTTTTCGCAATTCGAATTTAGTACGCAAAGCCAAGATATCTGCGGGAACAGGTTTGTTTTGCAGGTTCCTTTGCTCGAGTTTAGCAACCTTTCCAAGGTAAAAAGATTGCTTTTCCGGATAAAATAAAGCACTATCCAGACATTTTGCAGTTTGCAGGGAGTCAGATTGCGGTCTGGCGGTTAAAGACACAAAAAGCAGGCAGAAAAAGAAAAAATAACGAATTGCGGTCATCATGGTATAAAAATAAAAAAAGCCCCGAAACATCGGAGCTTTAAAAATTCTTTACACGAATTAACGTTTGTGGAAGCCTTCGTCAGAAACAGTTAATTTCTTACGACCTTTGCGACGACGAGCCGCTAATACTTTTCTTCCGTTCTTAGTCGCCATACGACTACGGAAACCGTGCTTGTTTCTTCTTTTTCTTACAGACGGTTGAAACGTTCTTTTCATGATCTATACTTTATCGAATGTTCTTATTGCTTCTTAAAATCCCTCGAAATGTCAGACATTTGTCAGAATGGGGTGCAAAGATAGGCAGATTTTCTAATTTTTCAAGTTTTAATCGAAAATAATCGAAAAAAAAGTTTGTTGCAATCAATCGCCTATTACTTTTGTGATACAAAACTAGCAAAAAGATGTTGCGACCAAAGCAAGCGAAGAAAGAAAAGATCCAATTAACGCGTGAAAGCTATAAAAAGGCCCGCAAACTTTTTCACTATCTAAAACCATACCGATTTGAATACGGAGTAGGCTGGATTTTTCTCGTCCTTTCAACATCCGTAGGATTGATATTCCCTATTTTACTGGGACAATTACTGGGTTTAAGCAGTGGTTCTCAAACCAGCATGGCTGAGGCTATCAAAGCAATTGATTTGTCGAACATCACCACCGTTGCCGTTTCATTGTTTGCACTTTTCGGTGGCCAGGCTGTTTTCAGCTATTTCAGGGTCGTTTTGTTTACAAACGTGACTGAAAAAGCTTTACGGGATCTGCGTTATGACGTTTTCCAGCGTATGCTGCACCTTCCGATGGATTTTTTCAACCGAAATACCGTTGGAGAATTGACGAGCCGCATTTCCGCAGACATCACCCAAATCCAGGAAACACTCCGAACAACAGTTGCCGAATTCTTCCG
>DJFP01000191.1:453-15447 GCA_002432565.1 Flavobacteriales bacterium UBA5869 | reverse complement strand
TCCAATGCCATTGCAGAAGAATCCCTCACCGGAATCGGTAATATCAAAGCTTTCACGAACGAAAACTACCTCATCAAACGATTTAAAACATCTATTGAAGAGATCCGTCGATTAAACATAAAAAGTGGAATTTGGAGAGGCTTGTTCATTTCCTTCATGGTTTTCTGCATGTTCGGATCCATTGTTTTCATTGTTTGGCAAGGCTTGTTAATGACACAGGGAACGAACCCGGAACTGAGCCAGGGGGATTTGTATTCCTTCCTGATGGTTACCCTGCTTATGGCCGCGAGTATCGGTTCCTTACCGGATTTCTACAGCGGTATCCAAAAAACGATCGGTGGGACGGAAAAATTAATGGATATCATTAACGAATCCAGCGAATCTGAACTATTCAAAGGAACAGATAAACCGGAAATTGATGGTTCCATCCGTTTCGAAAACGTTCGTTTCTCCTATCCGCAGCGTCCGGAAATAGAAGTTCTGAAAGGCATTTCATTTGAATTGAACCGCAATGAAACATTGGCACTGGTAGGTACTTCCGGAGGTGGAAAAACTACCATATCTTCACTGGTACTGAATTATTACAAGGTAAGCCAGGGAGCAGTTTTCTTCGGAGAGACCAATGCAGATTCGATCGACATTAAATACTTAAGAGAGCACATCGCCATCGTTCCGCAAGACGTCTTATTGTTTGCGGGAACTATTTTTGAGAATATTGCATTCGGAAGACCCGGAGCAAGTGAGGAAGAAATCATCAGCGCAGCAAAACAGGCAAATGCTTACGATTTCATCATGAGTTTCCCGGATGGTTTTAAAACACAGGTCGGTGACCGGGGAATCCAGTTATCCGGGGGGCAGAAGCAGCGCATCGCCATTGCACGGGCTATTTTGAAAAATCCGACTATCCTGATCCTGGACGAGGCAACATCTGCTTTGGATTCGGAATCAGAACGCGTGGTACAGGATGCTTTGGAAAAATTGATGAAGGGAAGAACCTGTATCGTAATTGCACATCGTCTGAGTACTATTCGCAACGCCAATAAGATTTTGGTACTTCAAAACGGTCAGATTGTTGAAAGCGGAAACCATTCGGATTTGATGGCAACCAGTGGCGCTTATTCGGATTTGGTGAAGATGCAGATTAACCTGGGTTAATTACGAATGCCGAATTACGAATTCCTAATTTTTCATTTATGAATCGTATTATCTTTCTTAGCCTTACATTATGTGGTTTGGGTTCATTGCAATCCTGTCACCGCAAGGCCATACATAAAATCCATCCTGAATTTATTGGAAAATGGCGTCATGAGGAAACGAATGGAGAAAGCTGGTATATTGATATCGATGAAAAGAGCCGGGGAACTATTTCGATTTATGATGCAGCTGGCAACTAAACGGACAAATACCATTATGGTGAAAATCCGCATATATGGAGATACAACGAGAAAAAACAGGAACTAACACTCAGACTTATCCCCGATCGATTTAAAGTGAACCAATTGCCAACGGTTGCTGAGACTACTATTATCAATGAATATGATACTATTCCTGCCGGTAGCACTTATTGTATTTTAAAAGACGATTATTATATCAAATATTAGCGATCGTTGATTCCTTTTAAAATTCTATCATTCATGAATTTACTTCTTCATAAAGATGTGAACAAACCAAAGTTTAAACGCTTAAAAAGCAAATTTTAAATATTTAAACATAAAAAAGCGGGTTATTTCCTGTAAACGTCCATGGCAAATTTAGAGGTGTGTTTGGAACGTGTTGTATCCTGAATTAAGGATATTCCATCGAATTCAGTCAGCCAATAGGCGTTCTCACCCAATCGGCTGGTTTTAGCACGGAACCACAGGTAGCTTTGGTTTACTGTCAGCTCTTCAAATTTATAGTTCCAGACAAGAGTTTTCTGATAGGTCGCCGAATCCATATAAACAATTATTTCCTCATCCAGCGAACCTCTCACAATGACATACGGATTATAAAGCAATCCACGCTCTTTTACCAGTGCAAATAAGCGCATTTCGTCACTCAGATTATTTTCCTTTTCTGCTTTTTCATAGAGTTTCTCGTATAGTTTGATTGATTTTTTAGCAGATTTTTTACTTAGCCCGTAAGCGCTGTATTGATTAATAAAAGGAAATACAATCTCACCACTTACATCAAGGGTTCTCTGAGCCCGAACTAACGAAAAAAGAAGCAGGCAGAAAAGGAACAAAAAAGTTTTCAAAGGTTGCTTTTTAGGAGAAAAATTACTTTTTCAAACTTAAACAATTCAAAACGAAAAATTACATGATAATAACCATTTGGTAACATATTTTACCTGAAGAATTAACTATTTCAGTCTATCTTTGCCGTGAAAAGTTGAACTTGTAATCCTTGAGGCACAAGATCCGTTGCTGAAACCAGGTTCAATTAGAGTTTATTTCGTTCAAAAAATGCGTTCTCTCTGCGTAGTTGCTGGATTCATTTTAGGTTTTACTTTCCAGTCTTATTCACAACAATTGATTATTAATGAGGTTTCCCAGGGAACCGGAACACAGGAATATGTTGAGTTCATAGTCGTAGGGTTGCCTACCTGTCAAACTCCCGTTCCTACGGCAGATCTAAGAGGAGTTGTTTTTGATGACAACAACGGTACTTTTGCTTCCGGGAGTGGTGTCGGAATTGCTGCGGGTGCAGTTCGTTTTGCAGACAATGCATTCTGGAGTGCTATTCCACAGGGAACGTTGATCGTTGTTTATAACGAATCAGACCGCAACGGTGCAATTCCCCCAGATGATCTGAGCATGTCGGATGGAAACTGCCGTTTGATCATTCCTATAAACTCTACCTTATTTGAAGGACAAAGTGTAAGCCCCACAAGTTCAAACACTTCCTACCCTCCGAATGCAAGTTGGCTTACAGGAGCCGGAAGCTGGAGTCAGGTAGCGATGGCCAACGGAGGTGATTCTTTCTTAGTTCAGGCAAATACTACATCTCCGGTTTACCATGCAGTAAGCTGGGGAAGCAACAACTCCAACAACTTTATTTATTTCACGGGTTCTGCGAGTGGAAAAGTATTTTCATTGACAGGAACAAATCCGTTTGCACAGACAGACTGGACCTCCGGAAACGTTGGTACAGATGAAACGCCGGGAGCTGCAAATAATGCATCAAACAGCTCATGGATCGGTTCTATGAACCCGCAGTGCGGAGTAACAACCGGTTTACAGGCAAATGCAACCGCAACTCCAACAGGTTGTGGAGGAGCATGCAGCGGTACTGCAAATGTGACCATTACAGGTGGGGCCGCTCCTTATACAATACTTTGGTCGAACGGCGCAACAACAGCAAACATCACCGGGCTGTGTGCCGGAACTTATACCGCACAAATTACTGACAATGCAGGTTGTACAACAACAGCACAAACAACGGTAACCAACTCAGGAAGTACAATTGCCGTACAGACAACCGTTACTAATGAAACATGTCTAAATGCCTGTGACGGTGCAGCAACAGCAACCATTTCAGGTGGAACAGCTCCTTATACAATTCTTTGGTCAAATACGGCAACTACAGCAGCTATTTCAAATCTTTGCCCGGATACTTACAACGTAACCGTTACAGATAACGGGGGTTGTGCCGCAAGTGCTTCTGCAACGATTCTGGCCGGAGCACCTGTACAAGATCCAACTATTCAAACTACTGGACCTTTCTCAACTTCTGATGCACCTATCCAATTTGTAGCAGCAAGTGCAGGAGGAACGTGGACGGCTAGCTGCGGAACCTGTATTTCAGCATCAGGTGTATTTGATCCTGCTTCAGCGGGAGCCGGAACTTACCAGGTTTGCTACGCTGTAGGAAATGGAGCTTGTGCCGATCAGGATTGTAACAGTATTTTAGTTACCGGATGTTCCCCGCAAACTACCAATGAATCTCAAAGCATTTGTCCGGGTGATACATATACCTATAACGGACAAACTTTTTCGGATGCAGGTTCTTATCCATTCGTATTTACCGGTCAAAATGGCTGTGATAGTACGCACACTTTAGACTTGTCGATCTTTACAGTAACTCCTACTTCTCAAACATTAACAAGTTGTGAAGGTGATTCTTTGCTGGTTGAAGGAACCTGGTATTTTGAATCAGACAATGTGGTAATAAATGTGCAGGATGCGAACGGCTGCCCTACTACTCATACGACTCAAATTGTATTCCAGGACTGCAGCATGGAAGATTACGCGGTTTTCATTCCAAATGTCTTCACACCGAACAATGACAACATCAATGACTTCTTTTCGATTAGCATCATGGGAGGCTACCTGGTAGAAGGATTTATCCTGAACCGCTGGGGTAATACCATCAAAGAATTCCATGAGAACGTTTTAAAATGGGACGGAAGAACCAACGACGGCATGATGGTACCCGATGGGGTTTATACTTACATTTTCATAATTGCAGACAATAACGGAAACAAAACGCGTTACAATGGTTTTGTGACCATGATCCGATAACGAATTATCAAGTAGCTGCACAATTAATCGCGCCGCTACTATTTTACACGAATTCCTATCACATTCGGCAGAGGCCAAAATGTTTCGTTTGTATCTTTTGCATATGTTCCTGCCACGAAACTTCCTACTTTCTGCAAACAAAAATCACCTACATTCACGTACAAACTGGTTTCCGGACCGCCTTCCATATAAATCGCATTGTGAAGCGGTGTTGGGAATTGTTTCATAAAAGCAATCATTTGATTCGGAGAAAAGGGTGAACGATTGAAAATAACAATCAGGTTATCCTGGTCGTCATGGGCACAAACCAGCATGCTGCACGCCTGGTTTTTCTTCCAGTTCATCGGATTACCCGAACAATCCAGCATACGGATCCCCTGTGCAAAACTTGTATACTTTTCTTTAATCGAATCGTAAGCAATGCATTGCATGTCGTAAACAACAGCGTCGGCAGCATTCAGTGTATCCAGCGGGTTTATGGCAAACATCACATTCCAGCCTTCTTTAAAAGCAAATTGATTATGATGGTGACCATTTTTCAACAAACCACGACTTATCAAAGGTTTTGCCAAATCATACATGCCGGCGTTGAATACAATATCCAGACTCATTGTATCTGCCCAAACATTTACCGGTTTGGAAGTACTGTCCATTGCAGAGGCCGTAAAAAGATCAAATTCCACCTGTTTCGGGTCGATTTTAAGTATGGTCAGTTTCGAATCCCCGATCATAGATCTGACCGGTGCATCGGTTTCACAAAACTGCACACCTTTCCCGATCTGTCTCCATTTCACTACGAGATCCATCGTATCTTTCGGTCGTTTATAGAGTGTATCTGTCCGGTCCTGGGCAAAAACACTTCCCGAACAGCATACGATCAGGAAAAAAATGATCCAACTATGCCTTTTCCTTCCAGTCAAACTTCTTTTTTTCAAACGGGAAAAGATCGAAAAGTTCTCCGGAATAATAGAACTGGTATGCAATTGCGCCAAAAGAATACGGTTTGTCATAAATTTTGATTGTAGAACCTCCAACTCTCGGATTGGGTTTCGGCTTCGACTGCGGATAGCCAACATTGAACAAGGTAGCTAAAATTTCCGGACGTTTATCAATCGGATAGCCCGCTTTTTCCCATTGCACTTTTACCTGTTTCAAAAACAAGGCGGCATACATGTAAGAATAGTAATGGTTGTGAAAATCCGTCAGGCGGTCGATGCGTTCTTTGTTAATCGCTGCAGTATCCTGCCCTTTAAAATCGAGTAATCTTTCGTATTGAGGCCCCAAATAATAAATACTCGTCGGATCCTTCAGATTATGTTCGATATTCATCGCAGTATGCTCTTTGATTCCGGTTACCCCAAATGAGAATTGCGATTCCACTGAAAGGACTTTCAGCGGACCAATCCATTTCTTGTATGCTTCCCGGGAAGAGTTGAACAAACGGATCTGCTCACCCACCAGGCAGGATACGATCAATCTTCCTTCAACACCCGTTTGTTTTGCCACCGAATCGATTAATTTCTTGTCCTTCGAAACTGCTTCTTTAAAAGTTTTCCATTCCGCAATATTCATCCAATCGAAAGCACTCAGATTAGATACTTCTTTGATTCTTTTTGAATTGAATTTGATCTTCGAAAGTGCTCTTTTGTATGCTTTATTGTCTTTAAGCTGTAAATCAACGGCATCAAGCATTCGCAATACCTCGTACTCATTAGCTCCGGTTTGAAGCACAGACAAAATGTACCGGGCATTTTGCGGATAGTACTCATTCAAAACAATGATGCGCTCCATGGCTTCGTAGCGTTTCTGGACCATTGTTGCACTATCCACTTTGAAATCCTGGTTATACTTATCCTGCATTTCCTGGAAATAACGGTTGTTTGCATCCACAATACCGCCTTCTTTTGTCCATCCGAACTGGATGGCCGCATAAGAAACCGTTAAAAAAAAGCCGATAGCGGCAAAGATTAAAGTCAGGGTGTAGAATGGTATTTTGAACCATTTACTTTTAAAGAATCGTTTCACTTGAAGACAAAATTTGGCACAAAAGTACTACGGATTCAACTAACTTCATCGGAATGAGTGAATAAAATCAATTAGTTAGCTGATTTATTCCTTCAGGCGCACAAAATGACAATAATCCGGCATATGAAAGGGTTGAACTCCATAGCCTTGCGTACTTGGATAAGATGAATGCAGCCACAGTACTTTGTTCTCCACATCAATCCGGGCAACAATCCCGCAATGTCCCCAGGAATTAGGGTACCAGAATTGCACAAAATCGCCGGGAAGCACTTCATTCCGATCAAAAATTTCCATTCCTTTTCCTTTTGAAACCAATGCATGAACAACGCCTGTCGGATAGGACGATCCACTTTCGATTTGCTTGTAAATCTCTTTGATGCTTTCCCGCGGCTGGTCGATACGTATATTGATGGTGTCTTCTGTGGTCAATTCCATAAAATGTCCTAAAACTCCAATCACAAATTCTGTGCAAACAGCACTTTCATAAGTCGGCGAAATGATTCTGCCGTAAATAATTGAAGTATCCAAAACCTGTTGATTCAGTGCTGGAATTTTGACAATTGAATCTTTCCCAGGCTGCGAACTTCCAAGGAAAGACAAAACACTAATTATGAAGACAAGAAAATGGTTCATTGGCGGATTCCGGTTTCAAAATTGAAGAGCTAAATGCTCCATTAAATTTAATAACTTTGTTCTTATGGACAACAATTACATCTTTTACAAACTGCGCAAAATTTACGAATGGGACGAAGAGAAAATCGGGAATCTCTTCAAGTCGGTGGAATTTATTGTTTCTCCGCTGGATATTTTTGCCTGGATGAAGCAGGAACAATACGAGGGGTTCAAGGCAATGCCCGACCAGGCTTTGGCCGCACTTCTCAATGGGTTCATCGTGGATAAAAGAGGTTTGAAAGACGGTAAAATCCCGGAAGCAGAAGAAAAACTGACCAACAACATCATTTTTCGTAAATTACGCATTGCATTGAATTTCAAAGACGATGATATTGTTGAAACACTTAAAAGAGCGGACATACGCATCGGGAAACCCGAACTGAATGCATTTTTCAGGGATCCGAAACACCCGCACTATCGCGTTTGCGGCGACCAGTTCCTGCGAAATTTCCTCCGCGGACTGCAATTAGAAAACCATTCAAACAGAAAATAATCATGCTTATTTCACCTACTACTTTTTTAATTTTCAAAGGTGCTGTAGGAATTGCACTATTCGCTAGTTGTTTTTACCTGATCAAACAGCGTTTGGAGCAGAAGAAAAAAACGGTAATCAGCATTATTGCCGGGGTTATTGGCTTCAGTGCAATGCAGTTTTCCTGTTCCAAAGTTTATATGGTAGAAAGAGATCTGATGTATGAAGAATACTACCTGATGGGACGTACCAAGCAGGAAATGGGTAATGGAAAAACAATTACGATCTCGCCTGGCCGCTTTGATCGGGTAACTATTATCAATAAGTCCGAATTCAAGCTGGTACTGGAGGAAATCATTTATACAGACCATGCAAACAGTGTTCATTCTGACGGTGATCATGAGGTATCCCCGCACTCCTCGTTTGAAGTGTTTCTGCCAGGCAATGAGATTACTTATTTCTTTGAACAAAACATCCCGGATGCACTAGAAGTAAGAGGCAGAAGTTCTGAAACCAAATATTGGCTGCGTCTGGAAAGCCAGGCAAATGATAATGAAACGATTGGAGAAGTGGATTAATTTCACGTAGACCAAACTACATAGGTATATAGGCCACATAGTTTTTGTATGTTCCTATTTTTTTATGTGGTTAAAACCTAAGTTTTGTCATTTCCAGGCTCAGCATATCGAAAACATGATAAGTATTGAGGTTCACTTCAAGTTCCAAAATACATTTTAAAGCCTCATTCGCCATCAGTGTTCCAATAATTCCGGGAACAACTCCCAAAACGCCGTTATCCGAACAATTCGGAACGTCTTCCGCATTCGGGGGTTCAGGAAACAAGTCTCTGAGGTTTTTGCTCCCCTGGTGATTAAACACCGCCAGCTGCCCCTGGAAACCTAAAATACTTCCATACACCAATGGTAAGCCCAATTCAACGCACGCATCATTTACCGTATAGCGGGTCAGGAAATTATCACAGCCGTCGATTACCAGATCAAATTGTCCCAAAATAAACGCCGCATTTTCGTCCGTTAATGCGCAGTCGAACAATTCGATTTGGGTATCCGGATTTTGCGCCAAAGCCCGCTCTCTTGCCACTTCCGCTTTCTTTTTACCCACATCTTCCGGACCATACAAAATCTGGCGGTGCAGGTTCGAATGCTCAATGACATCGAAATCCACAATCCCGATAGTCCCTACTCCGCAAGCTGATAAATACTGGATGAGCGGACAGCCCAAACCTCCGGCACCAATTACTACAACCCTTGCATTTTTGAGTTTGGCCTGCCCCAACAATCCCACCTCATCCAGGATGGTTTGTTTCGCATAGCGTTTTGCTTCGTTGGGACTAAACATGATTTCCTTTTTCAATGGTTAGATCATTTATCCTCCCCCTTTCTCCCTCCCGACGAGTTCCTGTCGGGACAGGCTCTCCAAAGGGGGAATGAGTAAAACTTCGATCCCAGTCTTTCCAGACTGCTTCATAACCGCTATCTCTGATCAATCGGGCAATTTCCTCTACCGGACGTTCATCTGAAATCTCAAACTGCTCCAAAGATTCAGGCTCTACCACATATCCTCCGGGATTTGTTTTCGAACCGGCGCTCATCGTTGTTACTCCCAATGGAATTACATGATTTCTAAAATGTTCGGATTCTCTGGTAGAAACAGATAATTCCACATCTTCGTTAAACAGGCGGTATGCACAGATCAACTGCACCAATTCCCGGTCACCGACGATCACATTGGGTTCGATAATACCTTCAGCAGGGCGCATTCTCGGAAAAGAGATCGAGTATTTGGTTTGCCAGTACGTTTTCTGTAAATAATCCAAATGAAGTGCACAAAAAAATGAGTCTGTACGCCAGTCTTCCAACCCTAACAGGATTCCCAAACCGATTTTGTGGATTCCGGCTTTTCCGCAACGGTCAGGCGTATCCAACCGGTACTCAAAGTTGGATTTTTTCCCCTTCGGATGATAAGCTTTGTAAACATCCTGGTGATACGTTTCCTGGTAGACCAATACGGAATATACACCTGCTTCGTGCAAAACGCCATATTCAGCTTCGTCGAGAGGCTGCACTTCAATCGAAATATTCGCAAATTCATTCCGGATAAGGTCCATAACACGCTTAAAATAGGGAACATGAACCGTATGATTTGCTTCACCCGTAACCAACAAAATATGGTTAAATCCGCGTTCTTTCAGGTATGCAACTTCCTTCAGGATTTCTTCGTCGGTCAAAGTCTTCCTCCTGATTTTATTATCGAAACTAAATCCGCAATAGGTGCAGATATTGTTGCATTCATTACTTAAATACATAGGTGTATAAAGCTGAATGGTCTTTCCAAAACGTTTTTGAGTGAGCGCATTACTTTCCTTTGCCATCCGTTCCAAATAAGGTTCGGCGGCCGGTGAGATCAGGGCTTTAAAATCTTCTAACGTGCGTTTTCCTGAAGATAATGCGCGCTCTACATCAACAGCAGTTTTGCTGTAGATGGAAGATTTTATTTCTTCCCAGTTTGTATTTTGAAAAAGTGATTTAAAATCCATTTTATCCTCCCCTTTAATCCCCTCTGACGGAGTCTGACACTCGTCAGAGTCGTCACGACCTCCAAAAGGGGAACAAAATATTACATATTCAAAAATCCTGTTAATGGACTGGAAGCGTTTGCGGAACGGGATATTGCTCCCAAACCTGCTTCATAAGCCATTCTTCCGGATTCTACAGCCATTTTAAATGCTAAAGCCATTTCCTCCGGGTTCTTCGCCACCGCAATTGCCGTATTTACCAAAACGGCGTCTGCTCCCAATTCCATGGCGTGTGCTGCATGAGATGGGGAACCGATACCGGCATCAACAATAACCGGAACCCGGCTTTGTTCGATGATGATCTCCAAAAAATCAAGGGTCTTCAATCCTTTATTGGTACCGATCGGTGCACCTAAAGGCATTACAGCCGCAGTTCCGGCATCTTCCAACCGCTTACACAAAACAGGATCGGCATGGATATAAGGCAAAATGATAAAACCCAGCTTTGCCAATTCCTCCGTTGCTTTCAGTGTTTCTATCGGATCGGGAAGCAGGTATTTGGGATCCGGGTGAATTTCCAGTTTCAGCCAGTTTGTTTCCATGGCTTCCCGTGCCAATTGTGCGGCAAAAACTGCTTCCTTTGCATTTCTCGCTCCGGAAGTGTTGGGTAGAAGATTGATGTGGCTGTGCTTCAAATGTGCCAGCAAATCGTCTGTTTCTGTTTCCAAATCTACCCGTTTCAAAGCCACTGTTACTAGTTCCGAACCGGAAGCCAAAACGGCTGCTTCCATTTGTTTCGAAGAACCAAACTTTCCTGTTCCGAGGAACAGGCGCGATTTGAGTTCTTTATCTCCTATTTTAAACATAATTCAATGTTTGATTTATTTCACTTACTAATGTCTTCTTGTCTGCAGCATTTGCTATCATTCCTGAAACGGCAATTCCATAAACACCCGTTTTTTTCAACAGTTCAACATCGTTTTGTACAATTCCTCCGATCGCATAGATCGGAATAGACAACCCGGCTGATTCCAGTTCTTTCGCAATTCTTTGATATCCTTCAAAACCCAGAAGCGGACTCAGCTTTTCTTTCGTTGGAGTGAAACGCAGCGGTCCCAATCCTACATAATCACACTGTTCCCTGATCCGCTGCAGCACATCTTCCAATGTATTGGCCGTTCCTCCGATAATTTTAGAAGGACCTAATGCTTTACGGGCTTCTGCTATAGAGTCATCCGTCAATCCTAAATGGACCCCATCTGCATCTACTTTTTGAGCGATTTCGACAGAGTCATTGATGATTAATAATGCATTTGCATAAGTACACCAAGTACGGGTCTGTGAAGCTAATTCCAGGAAATCCTTTCCGGACCCTTTTTTAAAACGGACCTGAATCATTTTGCACCCTGCTTCCAGGGCATTTAAAATGTTCCTTTTTTGTTCTTCAACAGTATCTCCGTGAGATATGTACTGAATCTTACTCAACATGGTACGCTAATAAATATTCGTTACTTGAAAGTCTTTTTTCTATATATTCCTTAGCATCCCGGCAAGCCTCCCCGAGGTTTCTGCCTAAAGCCAGGTTGCAGGCAATTCCTGCGGAAAGGATGCATCCCGAACCATGTTTTGCCTTGTATTTTGATACTTCAGCTTTGGGAGGTATTTCCCGTGGAATTCCCCCTTCAAACAACAGGTCAACACCCGGACGCGAAGTACTGTGTCCTCCTTTCAAAAGAACACGGGTCGATTTTGCCAGTTGGAATGCTGCTTCAATTTCATCTTCCATCCCCGTAATCTTTCTCACTTCATGGACATTTGGGGTAACCAGGTCGATCATTCCCAACACCTGGTCCAAAGTCTCCTCATTCCAGCTTGTATGCAGTTCGAAACCGGCAGATGCTGATAAAACAGGATCCCAAACGATAGGAACAGCAGGAAAAGCTCCTTTCACCAATGACAAAAGCTCCAGTAAGGTTTCCAAATTTTCTACAATCCCAATCTTAACCGCCGAGATTTCATAGGTATTCAGAATTGGTTGCAGCTGTGCAAAAATCACCTGCTTGTCAAACCAGTCAACCGACAGAAACTCTGTCTCTGTCTGATTGGTATTTGCTGTCAAAATGGCCATTCCCAAACAACGGTGCTGCTCGCATGTTTTCACGTCAGCAAGCACACCTGCTCCGCCAGTCGGATCGAAACCCGCAATGCTCAGAACTATGGGACGTTTGTATTTCATTTTGCTCTTTCAGTACTTAAATTACTCTTAAACGCCCTCCCCCTTGGTCCCCCTCCGAAGGGGGAAACCGGGAAATCGCATACCTACAATTTTGTATTTCCTCCAGGGGATTATCCGAATTCCAAATCGCACCCAATAGTGCCGCTCCGTCAAATCCCATTTCAATAACCTGTTTCACATTATCTGCCTGTATGCCCCCTAAACCAATTAACAGGGTTTCTTTTTTTGTTCGTTTTCCTAAATCGAAGGTCACCGCCTTGTAATCTGATTTAGAAATACTGTCAAAAACAGGACTCAGAAAAGCATAGGAAAAATGGTCCGGCAACTCGTTATATTCTTCCACACTGTGAACCGAAGTGGAATATACAAATGCTTTATCAGCATCCTTCCAATTTTGCTCTTTCCAGGTAAGCCGATCCCTTTCGGAATAGTGAAACCTTTTTATCCCCATGCTTCTTCCCCATTCATGATGATGGTGTAAAACCAGTTTTGAACGATATTCCGGAGCAATGCCGTTCACCCATTCCAACAATGATTCTTCACCTGCTCCATATTTCCGTAAATGGAACAAATCCAGTCCGGCAAGAAAAAGCTGATTGACAATCTCTGTCTCACCGGATCTAAAATCACTATCTGAAAGGACGATCAGCATTAAGAATAAATCTGGCTTCCTTTTGTTTTAAATTCTTCCGACTTCTCAAACATGCCTGATTCCGCCGCATCACGAATATCCTGCGTGATTTTCATCGAACAGAATTTAGGTCCGCACATCGAACAGAAATGTGCCACTTTCGCACCTTCTGCAGGAAGAGTTTCATCGTGAAACTCACGAGCCGTATCCGGATCCAATGACAGGTTGAACTGATCTTCCCATCGGAATTCGAAACGCGCTTTACTCAGTGCATTATCCCGGTATTGTGCTCCGGGATGACCTTTTGCCAAATCAGCTGCGTGAGCCGCCAATTTGTATGTGATCACTCCATCTTTCACATCTTTTCGATTTGGTAATCCCAGGTGTTCTTTAGGAGTTACGTAGCAAAGCATTGCTGTTCCGAACCAACCGATCATTGCCGCTCCGATTGCAGAAGTAATGTGGTCGTAGCCCGGTGCAATATCCGTTGTCAATGGTCCGAGCGTATAGAAAGGTGCCTCATGACATTCCTTCAACTGCTTGTCCATGTTTTCTTTAATCATATGCATCGGAACGTGTCCCGGCCCTTCAATCATTACCTGCACATCGTGTTTCCATGCAATTTTTGTCAATTCTCCTAAAGTTTCCAACTCACCGAACTGAGCCGCATCGTTTGCATCTGCCAGAGATCCCGGACGTAGTCCGTCGCCCAGTGAAAATGCTACGTCGTATGCTTTCATGATCTCGCAAATCTCTTCGAAATGCGTATACAGGAAGTTTTCCTTGTGATGCGCCAGACACCATTTCGCCATGATAGAACCACCACGTGAAACGATTCCGGTAACGCGTTTTGCCGTCAAAGGAATGTAGCGCAGCAATACTCCGGCATGGATCGTAAAGTAAGAAACTCCCTGCTCAGCCTGTTCGATCAGCGTATCGCGGAAAATTTCCCAGGTTAAATCCTCTGCAACTCCATTTACTTTTTCCAAAGCCTGGTAAATCGGAACAGTCCCGATCGGAACCGGAGAGTTGCGAATGATCCATTCACGTGTTTCGTGGATATTCTTGCCCGTAGAAAGATCCATAATCGTATCAGCTCCCCAGCGGCAAGCCCAAACAGCTTTTTCCACTTCTTCTTCGATAGAAGATGTAACAGCCGAGTTCCCGATATTTGCATTGATCTTTACCAGGAAATTACGGCCGATGATCATGGGTTCTGATTCCGGGTGATTGATGTTATTTGGTATAATTGCACGACCGGCTGCAATTTCATCGCGTACAAACTCCGGAGTAATGTATCCTTTCGGCGTATTTGCTCCGAAACTTTCTCCCGGATGTTGTGCGGTCAACATTTCATAACTTCCGTTCAGCTGGGATTTCAATTCATCCACTCGCTGATTTTCACGGATCGCAATGTATTCCATTTCCGGTGTGATGATCCCTTTTTTGGCGTAATGCAGCTGGGAAACATTCATTCCTGCTTTTGCGCGCAGGGGTTTACTGATGTGCTCAAAACGCAATTCATCCAGTTTCGCATCGTTCTTACGTTCTTTCCCGTAATCAGAGCTCACTTCCGGCAATTCTTCCACGTCCCCGCGATCCAAAATCCATTGTTCACGCAAACGAGGCAGTCCTTTGCGCACATCGATCATTGCATTGTCATCCGTGTACGCACCACCTGTATCGTAAACAGTAACCGGAGCATTTTCTTCCAATCTTCCGTTTGCGTGTTTGGTCGGTGTAAGTGTAATCTCACGCATTGCCACTTGAATATCGTGGATCTTACCTTGCACATATACTTTCTTTGAGCCTGAAATTGCACCTGTGGTGATACTTCCTGCTTCCGGTGTTTTGTCTGCTTTTTTCATATCTTCTATTAAATTTTATCTTGATTTCAATTCTCAACTTCCTCCCCCTTTA
>DJFP01000191.1:179-372 GCA_002432565.1 Flavobacteriales bacterium UBA5869 | reverse complement strand
TCACTTACCACTGTTTCCTCCCAGGATGTTTTCGGGATTACCTGTCCGTTAATGGCCACAGCAATTCCTTTGGACTTTTCTCCCAACTGATTGAAAACCACATTTGAAAGCAACGTTTGTGCTTCTACTTCGAGTGTTTGATTGTTTACTGATATTGTCATTCCAATTGGTAATTTACGCACTTTAGGAATGA
>DJFP01000191.1:0-126 GCA_002432565.1 Flavobacteriales bacterium UBA5869 | reverse complement strand
ATAAATGTCGGGATGCTGAGTGCTATCACATCAGCGTCAGGTTCAAAGGGTATTTCTCAGTCAGCTTTGCCGACACCCCTAAAGCGATGATAAAGATAGATCGAATCAATTGCAATTAAAAATGAA
>DJFP01000123.1:6390-13428 GCA_002432565.1 Flavobacteriales bacterium UBA5869 | reverse complement strand
GTTAAGAAAAAAACGGCTTGTCCGTTTTTTTTGTTTTGTCCCGCTTTTGTCCCACATATATAAAGCAACGTTAACCTACATTTGAAGTTTACTAGTTAAAGTAATGTTCATAACGATGATATTGAATAATCTCTCCAAATCAATTAAATGGGTGTTCTTCATTGCTGTAGGAATACATTTCAATGGCTTTTCGCAGTGCACATGGACTTCCGTTTTTTTTGATTCTTTCGAATACTCCACACCGATTCCATATATCATTCCGGGCTCAACCTATCAGAATGATCCGCAAACTTATCCCGGTTGTGTGCGCACCGGTTCCAAAGGAATGTACCTGAATATCGCTGACGGGTACACTGGGTTATTATATTCTCAGCCCTTTGCTGATATATGTCCGGGACAATCTTACCGTTTCAGTTTTTCTACCAGAGATGCGTGGTCGAGCAGCAATAACCTGACTTTTAATGTGAAAGATGCAAACGGGGTTGTCCTGGTGACAGAGACGGTCGTAACCACAAGTCTTTGGAACGATATTACGATGACAGCTTTCACTCCCACAACAACTTCCATTACTTTCGAGATCGTAACAAACCTGATCGGAGGTCCGGGAAATGATGCCGGTTTTGATGACCTTCGTTTATCGCAATGTGCTCCGAACCCGATACTCAGAACGCTTTCAGCTTGTGCAGGAACAGGTACGACAGATTTGTACAATACCATAAATACCGATTTGTCACAAGGCGGAGTCTGGACAGGTCCTTCTGCATTAACCAACGGTTACCAGGGAACTTTTTCACCGGGGGTGAACACGAATGGTGTTTATACTTACACGATTGACGGCGCTGCAGGTTGTGCGGACTCAGTTGCACAAGTAACAGTTTCATTGGTTGCAACTCCCAACCTCAATCCGATCGCTGATGTGCAGGCTTGTACTTCCTACACTTTGCCTGCTATAACAGGAAGTACTCTTGCCGGAAACGAGAAGTATTATACAGGTCCGGGCGGAACGGGGACAGCTTACAACCCCGGTCAAATAATCACCACTTCACAAACTCTGTACGCTTTTGGCGGAGCAGCCGGTTGTTCCGATGAAGAGTCCTTTACAATTACAATTTCACAGCAGCCTTCAGCAGGATTTGATAACGGTGCTTACTATTGCGGACCTGGTCCGGCCATTACGATGTCTTCCTTTTTATCCGGCGGATCTTCAGCAGGAGGTACCTGGTCAGAAACAACAACTCCGGCTTCCGGAAATTTCAATACCGGGACTTCAGTGTTTAATACCAGCGGTTTAGGTCAGGGAACCTACACGTTTACTTACACGGTGGCCGGCACGGGTGGGTGTGTCAATGATGCTGCTAACTTTACGATCACTATCGGGAACATCCCGTCTGTGAACCTGGGACCGGACACGACCTTGTGTACCGGACAGACCATCACTTTGAATGCGGCTGCATCGGGTCCTTATGATTCCTATAAGTGGAACAATAATTCTACGGCTTCGACCAGGTTTATCACCAGTCCGGGGACATACAGTGTTAAAGTCGGGAAACTGGGAAACAACCAAATCGTCAACGGTGATTTTGAATCCGGGAATACAGGTTTTACAACCGGTTATACCGTTGGAACCGGGGGAAGCTGGGGACTTGTTTCCAATCCGGGAACTTACGCGATCGTAACTTCTCCGTTTTCTGCACACAGCAACTTTACAGCATGTGCAGACCATACACCTGCTCCGGGAACTCAAATGATGGTTGTAAACGGATCCGGAACACCGGGAATCAATGTTTGGTGTCAGAATGTACCCGTTCAATCAAATACGGACTATCAATTCGGGACCTGGGTTACTAATGCGTTGAATGAAGTAAATGTTGCCCAATTGCAGTTTACGATTAACGGGACTTCCATAGGGCCGGTATTTTCCACTTCTACCATCGGATGTACCTGGCAGCAATATTTCCAGGTTTGGAACTCCGGCTTGAATAATTCCGCTCAAATCTGTATTGCAAACCAAAATATCAATCCGGGTGGAAATGACTTTGTTTTGGATGACATTACCTTCAAACCGATTTGCTATTCCTACGATACGGTAGTTGTCTCTTACAGTACGTTTCCTGTCGTAAATTTAGGTCCGGATACAACCATCTGTGAAGGATCAACTTTGGTTCTGGATGCCCAAAATCCGGGCGAAACGTATTTGTGGAACGATGGGTCAACCGATCAAACATTGAGTGTAACAACTGCCGGAACCTACCAGGTAACTGTTACGAATGCATCTCAATGTGCTAAAACGGATTCGATGACGTTAACTGTTGAAGCACAGAAACATGCCGGAAACGATAGTTTGGCTGTTTGGTGTGAAACGAACGGCGTGGTGGATTTGAATAACTTACGCAGTGCGGGAAGTACACCAGGTGGTACCTGGTCGGATGTGAGCGGAGGTTTGGGAACGAGTTTAACAGCAGCCGGACAATTGACCGTCAACGGAGCAATCGGTTCGAACCCGGCAGAATATATAGTATTCGGAAATTATTGTCCGAACGATACAAGCAGGTTCCAAATCCTGGTAAACAGCCAGCCGGTAGGAGTGAATCCTACGAACCTTCATTTATGTAATTCTTCGGGATCAACAGTGGATCTTGACCAATACACAACCGGTGCTTTCCAGACACTGGCTCCATATTGGACAGAAACTTCCTTGTCGCCGTCTAACCAGTTCGATGCCGGTGCAGGTGTTCTTGACTTATCTTTGCTCCCGAATGGGAATTGCCAGTTCGCATATGTTTTGCCTGCAGATACAATGTGTGTAAATGATACGGTAAAAGTGAATATTCAAATCACGGAAAACCCGATCATTGCATTCTCATCAGACGTTGCCAAAGGATGCTTTCCTTTGGATGTTGCGTTTATCAATGAAAGTACTGCAAACCCGGGTTCTGTTGTAACGTGGGATTTGGGAGACGGAACTTTGTCTTCGAATAATTCAACGGTAGCTCACCAATATACCGGAATTGATTGTTTCGACGTGACTTTGACAATTACAGCAGATGGTTTGTGTACTACAAGCGAAACCATTTCGAATATGATTTGTGTGGATCCTTTGCCGGTTGCAAGTTTTAGTGCAAATCCACAACAGGTGTTCTCATTTGACCCGACTACAACCTTTGAAAATGCTTCTACATTAAACAATGAGAATGTGTGGAACTTTGATGACGGCACAACTTCCGACGAAATAAGCCCTGTCCACCAGTTCCCAATAGGTCAGGTCGGGAATTACAACGTGGAGCTAATTGTGATCTCAGATCAGGGATGCCGGGATACAACAAGTCGAATCGTAATAGTTAAGGATCAGCTGCTGTTCTATGTTCCGAATACATTTACCCCGGACGGTGACGAGCACAACAACATTTTCCTTCCGATCATGACAGCAGGATTTTCGCCCGCAAGCTACGAATTTTACGTCTATAATCGCTGGGGGGAATTGGTGTTTGAATCAAGAGATACACAAGTAGGCTGGGATGGCACATATGCCGGAGGCGGCATGTCTCAGGTTGGGATCTACATCTGGGTTATCCGTTTCAAAGACGACGACAATGATCAAAAGTATGAGTTTTCAGGACATTTAAATCTTCAGAAATAAACAATAAATAGCTTCAGGCAATAAACAACTAATTTCCGTGTTATTCGTCTAGTGAACTGGGAAAGCCGTTTCCGGGCTTTTCTCTAAAGAATAAATAGTTTACTTTTGTTGGACACCCCTAGTTGATACACGTTGAAATACATTTGCTGCCGTTTAACCTTATTGTTTCTTTCTTGTGCACTGATTTCATTTTCTTCCCACGCACTGCTGAACGCAGAGCAGGGAGTTTCGAAGATTGTTTCAGAACACGAGAATAAGGGGATTTCTTTTGTTCAACTTTTTGAGAATTATCACCAATCCGATTTTTCAAAAAGTACAGAATGGAACCATTTCCTGAAGCTGCTATGCAAAGAGGACAAGATTACCGAAACGGAAGAATATCCTGAATTGTGTTTTGCAATAGGCCACAGACTGAGTGATGGACAAAAACACCGGGAAGCCTATTATTTTCTTTACATAACCCTTCGCGAAGAAAAGGATGTTTATACTTCTCAAAAACCATATCTCGCATATTTTCACGAAACATTAGGCCAGGTATATTATTTCTTCAGAAGGTTTGATCTTTCTGAAAAACACCTGAATATTGCACTGCATCACTCGCATGTTTCAGAGATAAGTAAGATTAAGCTCTACAATACTTTGAGCTTGATTTACAGGGATAAACAGGATAACAAGACTTCCGAATACTACCTTCAAAAAGCATATGACCAGGCGGTAAAGCTAAAAGATGAAGCATGGATGGGAATTTTGTCCGGTAACCTGGGATATATTGCGTTGAGCAAGAAAGAAAACAAAAAAGCCCGAAAACTGATCGAATTCGATTATGAAGTCAGTTCTAAAAGCAGTCAGATAAACAGCCAGATCAATGCATTGGCTTTATTGATAGAGCTTGATCTGATGGAAAATAAACTGGCCCAATCAACCGTAAAAATGCAGGTGTTTGACAGCTTGATGAAGCACGAGACAAATCCGCAGCTTTGGGGAACTTACTACCGCACGAAGATCACATACTATGAGAAATTGGGTCAATATGAAATGGCTTTAAAAAGTTTTCGTAAGTACATTTCCTATAAAGAGATCAACGATGAAAAAAGGCAGTTCCTGAATATTCAAAATGCCGAATTCCAAATTGAATTCGAACGAAAGCAGGGGGAGAACAACATTTACAAAGAGAAGAAAAAAACGGATGAGCTGATTATTCTGGGATTGTTTGTTATCTGTCTTATTTTGGGTCTGACCAGTTTCATCATCATCAAACAGATCCAGCGTAAACGGAAGCAGGACAAAGAGCTTTTGACCCTGCGGGCACAGCAGATGGAAGACGAATTGCATGCAACCGAACGTGAAATGCGTGCATTGCTTTCCACCATGTTCGATAAGAATAAAGTAATCTTTGAATTGCAGGAGCAGGTTGAAACTTTTGAAAAGAACCGGCATTCCGTAACGGATTCTGAAAAAGAGACCATGCTGAATGACCTGCAGTCTTTTTCACTGTTGACGGAAAATGATTGGATCGAGTTCAAAAGGCTTTTTGAAAAACTAAATCCTGGGTTCTTTGATTTCTTCCAGGAACGCTTTCCTGAAATTACGGCAGCTGAAATCCGTTTGGCGGCATTAATCAAACTGAATTTATCGAATTTGGAGATGGCACGTACACTCGCTATTTCTCCGGACTCGGTTCGGAAGACAAATTTGAGACTTCGTAAAAAACTGAACATTGAGTCGTTGGACGATCTTACCCGCTTTATCAAAAGCATTTAGTTTAATTTTTCACGCTTAAAAAGCCGAAACTGTTAATCATTTCACGGATTGTTGTTTGTCCCCTTTTTGTCTCACTAATCATTTAGTAAAAACTCCACGTTCTTTCTAAATTAGCCTATTATTAAACTTATCATAATCTATATGAAGAAACTTACAACTTTTAAAATGAGGAATCGATCGATTTCAAGGAGCCTTGCACTGGGTGCCCTGATGTCGATGGGCTCTTTGCTTTCTTTTGCGCAGACGGTTACAACCTCGCTGGCAACAGGAACAAACACTACGGGTGAGATGCCTATATATGGTAACTTTGGTTATAACTACACCCAGCAAATTTACTTGTCAACTGATTTCGCTCCTGCCATGCAGGGAACTCCAAGTTTGATCACGAAAGTCCGCTTTTTCTATGTTTCTGGAAACCTATCGTCTTCAACAGCATGGACTATGTTCATGGGGTCAACAGCTCAGACTAATTTCGCGACGAATACCTCTTGGGTTCCTTTGGCAAGCATGACTCAAGTGTTTTCCGGGAACGTGACAGCGCCTGCGGCAAACAGTTGGATGGAAATTACATTATCCACACCGTTCTTATGGGATGGAGTAAGTAACGTAGTTCTTGCTATTGATGAAAATACTTCCGGTTGGTCAACAGTTACCTGGAGAAATCATTCAACAGGAGCTAATCGATGCATTTTGTACCGCAACGATAGCAACAACCCTGATCCTGCTGCGCCACCGACAGCAAACAACAGATACGGTTATGTTGCTCAAACGCAATTCGTTCACGAAACAACAGGTCCATGTTCCGGAACACCTGTACATGCGAATGCGGTATCATCTGCTGCATCTGTTTGTTCAAATACAGGAGCTCCCGTGAATCTTTCGCTAAGTGGATTGCCATTCTTGAGTGGTTACAGCTACCAATGGGAATACAATGACGGTTCCGGATGGGTTCCGTATGCAAACTCTGATACTTCTGTTTACTCAACAGTACCGACAACAACAATGAATATCCGCGCACAGGTTACTTGTGACAACTCGGGGATGTCTGATATTTCAGAAGAAGCTACAATAACCTATAATGTTGCTCCGACACTTTCTTTAAACGAGACTGCTGTTGCCTACTGTGCAGGAGATGCTGTAACCGTTATCGCTGAAGGTGCTGATACTTATGCGTGGACGCCCGCTTCCGGATTGAATGTTGCAAATAACGATACTGTAATAGCGAATCCGACAAACTCAACACTTTATACCTTGATCGGAACCGATTTAGCAGGATGTAAGGATACAGTAACAACATTGGTTAGCCCGCTATCTAAAATCCAGCGAACTGCTGTTTATGCCCCAACAGAACTTTGTACTCCGGGTACACCTGTAACAGTTACAGCAACCGTTGCGCCTGCGGTAATCAACGGAGGTGGAGCTTATGAATACAAATTTATCGGTGCTGACGGTGCAATCTTACAAGACTGGAGTGCATCCAATACCTATAACTTCACACCTGCGACAGACAGTATCTATAAAGTATACACTGATTTCAGATCAAACACTTGCCCGGATGCTGTTGATTCTATCTCAACTGCAATTGTTGCTGGTTTTGGAGCAGATGTGACAGTGGTGGATTACGACTGTAATAATTTAGG
>DJFP01000123.1:328-6367 GCA_002432565.1 Flavobacteriales bacterium UBA5869 | reverse complement strand
GCTGCAATTGTAGGTGGAAGAGGAGTTATCACTCCATCAGCAACAGGTATCGGATCAGCTTCCATCGTGATTGACGATCCGAACTTCCATACGGGAATTAATAATGCGATGTCTGTTTCGTTTAAAATGACTGCCGATCAACCGATCAATACATGGGGTACGGGTGGTGCCGATGGAATCACTTACTCTTTTGGAGATGATTTAGCGGCAAATGCGAACCAAAATGGTAGCGGATCTAAATTGAGACTGGTATTTGATGCAGCAGGTAATAGTCCTAATGAAGTTGGAATTTACCTGGTTTACGGAAATACAGGTGGGGTAAGTGGAACATCGGTTACACCGACAGCTGGAACTACTTTGTTCTACACTCCAAATGTGAATTCCTGGAAATTGAAAACAGATGTACAGGTTGTGTTAACGATCAGTCCTGCAGGAAAGGCAAGTTTAACTATTGACGGAGAAACAATCTTCAGCAATATTCAAATGCCTGCTGCTTATATTGATGCAACAACAACCGGATGGAAGCATGCATTCAGTGCTGCTACCGGAGGTGATGCAATGAGACAGGCGGTTTCTGATATCCACATGAAAGCATTGTACCAGGAATACGCATTTGTTGCTGAAAATGCAACTCCGGTATGGGGTACTGTAAGTACGTTTACAAACGTTCAGCCTGGAACTTACGATATCTGGATCAGCAGCAACGGTTCTACTTCTTGCGCGAAGAAAATCGAGACAGTTGAGGTAGTAAACACTAACCCATCGGTTCTTTTAGGAAACGATACAACAATCTGTGAGGGTGAATCATTAACTTTGGATGCAGGAAACCCCGGAGCATCTTATGTGTGGAGTGGTTCTCAATTGACAACTCAAACACGTGTGGTAACTCAGGCAGGTCCTTACGTTGTAAATGTAACGGCTCCTAACGGATGTGTGGGTATTGGTTCTATTAACGTTTCAGTAATGGACGCTCCTACAGCTTCTTCAATCTATGTGCAAAATAATATGCCGACTTATACGTTTACAGTCCTGAATCCGCAAAACGCAGACCAGTATTCATGGGATTTCGGTGATGGTACAACGCTTGCAAACGCACCGGGAACTGTGACTCATGAGTTTACAACTACGGGTCCTAAAATGGTATCTGTGACTTTGACGAATGAGTGTGGAACGGAAACAGTGATTGCAACGGTTGTAGTTACAAGTACTGCTGATGTTGCAACAAACACGATTGAAGGTTTGAATGTATACCCGAACCCGGCTAACGACTACGTTGTAGTTGAATTACCGGCTGCAACTCAGGCTGCAGGATCTGTATACAATATGGCAGGAGCTTTGATCAGAACAATCGATAGCTTTACAGCTAAAACAACGGTATCTGTTAGCGATTTGACACCGGGAGTTTACTTCCTGCATGTTCAAAGCGATGATAAGACAAGCGTGATTAAGTTAGTAGTAGAATAATAAACGAGTTAAAGGCAATTATCGAATTAATTAGAAATTGTTCGGTAATTTTTTAGGTATAATCTCAGTTTAGAAGGGTGTCCGTCAATGACGGATGCCCTTTTTTATTTTAATTAGTTCAAATTCGCGCTCGAAAACTTAAAATCCTAAGGAAGCAACATGTGAAACAGAAAGAGAATATGAGGATCGGTGTATGAAATGGAAGTCAAAAAGGATATTCATAGTCTCATTCTGGCTCTCATTCTCATTTCGCTACCGCAATAGCTTTAGCGAACATGGTCTGATTCCCGCTAATTGGTTATTTTTACTTTTTATATGACAACACAGAAACAGATATTGGTGACAGGTGGTGCAGGATTTATCGGGTCGCATTTGGTGCGTTTGCTGGTAAACAAGTATCCGTCCTATCAAATCATCACTTTTGACTCACTGACTTATGCAGGAAATCTGTCCAATTTGAAAGACGTAATGGATGCAAAAAATCACATCTTTTTCAAAGGAGACATTACTTCCGAACGAGACGTAAAAGAAGCATTCGAAAAACACCGGGTTACGGATGTCATTCATTTAGCAGCAGAATCACATGTTGATCGTTCTATTGAAGGACCGATGGAATTCGTGCACACCAATGTGGTTGGTACTGTGAATTTGATGAACCAGGCCAGAGCTCACTGGAAGAATTTGGAGGGACATATTTTTTATCACGTTTCCACCGATGAAGTGTTCGGGTCATTAGGTGATGAAGGATTTTTTACGGAAACTACTCCATACGATCCGAGAAGCCCTTATTCTGCATCGAAAGCCGCATCAGACCATTTCGTTTCTGCCTATTATCATACCTACGGTTTCCCGGTAAAACGGTCGAATTGTTCCAATAATTACGGGAGCCACCACCATCCCGAGAAACTGATTCCGCTCATGATCAACAATATCCTGAACAAAAAACCACTTCCTGTTTATGGCGAAGGAATTAATGTCAGAGATTGGTTGTGGGTCGAAGATCATGCCCGAGCAATTGATGTGATTTTCCACAAAGGCGAAATCGGCTGTAATTACAATGTCGGGGGTTGGAACGAGTGGCGCAACATTGATCTGATCCGTGAACTATGCAAAATTATGGATCTGGAATTAGGGCGTAAGGAAGGAGAAAGTGCCGAATTGATTACTTATGTGAAAGACCGCGCCGGCCACGATATGCGTTACGCAATTGATGCCACCAAACTGTTTGAAGAATTGGGCTGGAAACCGAGTATTACCTTCGAAAAAGGCCTTCAAAATACAGTTATTTGGTATTTGAATAACCAGGACTGGGTGCAGGAAGTCACCTCCGGAGCATACCAGGATTATTACAAAAACATGTATAATCAACGTTAAGAATGGGATTATTCGACATGTTTAACCGGCAGAAAAAAGAAGCTGCCGATATAGGAGGAATTTTGCGTGTGGACATTCACAGTCACCTGCTTCCCGGGATCGATGACGGAGCACCAACCATGGACCATACAATCGGAATGCTGCGCAAGTTTGAAGAATTGGGTTACCAAAAGCTGATTATGACCCCGCATATTATGTCGGGAGTGTACGATAATAATTCGGAGATCATTTTACAAAAATTGGAAGATGTTCGCAAAGTAAGCCGTGATCTTGATTTAAAGCTCGAACTGGAAGCTTCCGCAGAATATTATTTTGATGAAACGCTTTTTGAGCGGATCCGGAAGAAGGATTTACTTCCCTTCCATGGAAATCATATTCTTTTTGAGTTTTCATTCAGAAACCAGCCTTCACAGGTAGAAGATATAGTTTTTGCATTGAAATCAGCAGGTTACCAGCCTGTTTTGGCACATTTTGAACGATATATGTATTATCATCCTTCCATTGAAGTTGCCAGGTCTTTACGTGAACGCGGCTGTTACATCCAGGTCAATCTGAATTCCTTCACCGGGCATTATGGCCCCGATGTAAAGAACCAGGCCATCCGTTTATTGAAAGCCGGTTTGATCGATATACTGGGAAGTGACTGCCATCGCATCCAGCACCTGGAATTATTGGAAAGCTCATTAAAAGATACTGTTTTCCACCAGTTGCTTGAACTCAAAGTCAAGAACCAGCTGTTTCTTTAAACTCCCCATATACTCTACCACAAGTTACAACCCAGGGTAGTTTCCCGCAAATGCACAAATAAAAAGCTCACCTACCGGTCTCGCTGTTGGGAAATTAGCGTTCTGATAGAATAACCCTCTTATATTAAAGTTTCGGCTTTCGAAAATTTACCAAAACTCCAATCTCCATTCCTGATACGGCCAGATAGTTAATAGTTTGTTCAAAATGTTCATTACATAAATCAGATACCGCTTTTACTTCTAAAATGATGGTGTCAAAAACAACAAAATCAGCACAAAATTGATGAGGAAGAACAGTGTCTTTGTATCTTACCTGATATTTCACTTCCCGTGCAAACGGAATTTTATTCTTTTTGAATTCATATTCCAACGCATCCTTATAAACAATCTCGGAAAATCCGAATCCAAGTTCAGAATGAACTTCCATACATGATCCAATAATTTCGTAGCATTCTTCTTTCAATAAATAGTGTTCCATTCTACTTAAGTTAATCAAAAAGATCATTTTTTACAATTAGGTACAAGTTGAATTTGAGAAAAAGGCGACCGGTAGGCGCCGTTAAAAATTTGTGCATTTGCGGTAAAAGAAAAGAGTGCTTGTTCGCAAGTACTAGTGGGAAGGATAGCTGTAGTTGTTAAAATTTCTTTGGAAAGTTCAAATTTTTAAACTAATTTTTCACTTGATCCCCGGTCCGCAGTGGTGAATCGGGTGATGCCAAAAGAAATAATTACTACTTGTAAAATGGACCATTATGGAAAATTACCTGGGAATTGGCGTTGGAATTATTGCAATCATAACCGCCTTTTTTGTTCGTGCGGCATTTCTGTTTAAAACATCGTTGAGCATAGCCATCATTTGTTTGATCGTGGCTTTGACCAATGGATTTGAAGACGATCCTTCGCTGGAAATGATCTGTTTTACCCTGATCGGAATAATTGCTTTGGGGTATTTAATTTCTCTGCTTCCGGAAAAAATTCGGAAGATCGCACCTTATTTTGTGGGATTGCTGGCCCTGATTCCCATCGGAGCGAAGGCAACTTACCAGGGATTTGAGGTGAACTGGACTTTTGAAGTTGCCGCATTTGCAATTATCGGCTCCATTATCCCGCTTTTTGCGAAAATAAAAGATTGGTTTGCAGAGCGTTGGTTCGGTGCGGATAAGGCAGAATTCGGAACAGCTATTTCACTGATTTACCTTGGAATCTTTGTTTTTGCAGCATCCTTCATGGTCTCAACATTCGGAGTAATCTTGTTGGCTACGGGATTCTTTGCCGCTAATTTGGGATTGCGCTCAAATAGCGGGTTGCAACTTGGAATTCTCGTTTTCGCAGTTGCCTGGATATTATTCGCCTTAAATTCCCTGGACGGTGGTTCGGATTCTCTGATGAAAGGAAATTTATGGATGGGAATTTTGGCCGGATTGGGATCGCTTTGGGCCTGCAAATCGATTAAAACCCAGAAAGCACGGGTGTTTTTAAGTCTCTTCCTGCCGCTTTTAATAATCGGTATTTTGGTAAGTTTTGGACTTGTTAACGAAAATTTCGGAGGAATGCCCACTTATTTGGGTGCAGTTATCGGGTCATCACTGGCATTGGCATTGATTGAACAACCCGAAGATGCGAAACCTTTTCATGGCATGCTTTTGCCACTTATCCTAATCGGATTTACAAACCCGGCAGACACTTGTCTGCAGCGTGAAAAATTAAAAGTTGAAACACTGTTGGCCTCTTCGGATAAAAAATCGAATAATATATCTGACAGAAAAGATGTAATGTCAATGCCTGCAATTGCACTTACAGACGGAGATGCAGGAGCCTGGAAAAGCGTAGCGGCCAATTCGAAGCTGGAATTTGAAGTGGGTCCGCCGGCGAGCAGAACTTCCGGTGCGATTAAGGATTTCACAGTAGATCTGCAACTCGATAAAGCGGGGGTATTGAGAACCTTAAATGTGGAAATGGAAAGCGGTAGTTTGACAACCTTCAATGACATTCGCGATGAATCGGTATTGAGCGATGAGTTTATTGAAAGTGAGAAATATCCGAAGATCGTCTTCCGATCCAGGAAAATTCAAAAAGTGGGTGAAGACTACAAAATTACCGGAGAACTGGAGTTTGTCGGTATGAAAGCTGAAACGGTCGTTAATCTGCGCTTTGTGTCGAAAGTGGATAAAGACGGAAGTGCCGTATTGGTATTTGTCGGAAAATCGGTAGTGGACAGAACCAAACACAACATGACTTCCGATTCGAAAATCGGAGATCTGGTGGATGTTACTTTTGAAGTTGCTGTTTCACGCTAGAAAGGTTCAAAGAAGTTAAACAAGATCAAAACTGTTCAAACAGATTTATTAGAATTTGAACATTTGAACATTTGAACATTTGAACATTTGAACATTTGAACATTTGAACATTTTTAGACTATACCAAAAGAGATTAAGGACAGAAAGTTGTATTTTTC
>DJFP01000123.1:0-205 GCA_002432565.1 Flavobacteriales bacterium UBA5869 | reverse complement strand
GGATAAATTGGGACATTCCTACACGGCTTATAAGTTGTCAACCCTGAACTATGCTGCGTGGCGCTGGGCCAGAATGCCGAAGAAGAAAGCGGTTTTTTTATCCGGTGGAATAGCCTGGACTTATCAGTTTTCGGTAGAAATTTTGGACGGTTTCAGCGCGCAATGGGGATTTTCCTGGGCCGATCTGACTGCAAATACAGCCGGA
>DJFP01000018.1 GCA_002432565.1 Flavobacteriales bacterium UBA5869 | reverse complement strand
CAGGTATACGCCCGACGGTCTGCTCGGATCGATTGTATAGGCTTCGCATAGAAGCGCCAGAACGCCGCGCGTCAAACCTGCGGCAGGTTCGATAACATGCGGAATAAAGCGTTTCGTATTGTCCTCGGGGTCCATATATTCCATTTTTGTGCCCGAGTGCGACTGGTGCTGCGTCAGGTCGAAATCACAACGGTGCGCGATGCCTTCCAGCTCCCCAAAACCGGGCGCCGTGAACGGGAAGCGGTATTCAATATCGGCCGTGCCGAGGCCCGCCTTCGCATAGTGTGACAATTCATCGGAATCGTGATTACGCATCTGCAGATTTTCGTCCGAAAGGCCGAGATCCTTCCAGAATTTCTTGCGCTCCTCGAACCAGAAGCTTTGCCACTTCTTGGCTTCGTCTGCGTGACAGAACCATTCCATTTCCATCTGCTCGAACTCGCGCGAACGGAAGATAAAGTTGCGCGGGTTGACTTCGTTGCGGAAGGCCTTACCGATCTGGGGAATACCAAAGGGGATCTTCATGCGGCCGGTCTTCTGTACGTTCAGGAAGTTCACGAAGATTCCCTGTGCCGTTTCCGGACGCAGGTAGATCGTGGAAGCATCGCCGGCAACAGATCCCATTTCGGTAGAGAACATGAGGTTGAACTGACGAACATCTGTCCAGTTGCGGGAACCGCTGATCGGACAAACGATCTCGAGGTCTTCGATCAGTTGTTTTACGCCGGCGAGATCGTTGTTTTCGAGCGTTTCGCGCATACGGTCCTCGATCATCGTGATCTTTTCCTCGTTGCGGAGAACATTCGGATTGGTGCTGCGGAACTGCGCTTCGTCGAACGATTCGGCAAATTTCTTCGCTGCTTTTTCGACCTCTTTATTGATCTTCTGACGGATCTTTTCGATATGCTCTTCAATCAGAACATCGGCACGGTAACGCTTTTTGGAATCCTTGTTATCGATCAGCGGATCGTTGAAGGCATCCACGTGGCCGGAAGCTTTCCAGGTGGTCGGATGCATAAAAATCGAGGCATCGATACCAACGATATTTTCGTGCATCTGCACCATGGATTTCCACCAGTACTGCTTGATGTTGTTCTTGAGCTCGGATCCCAGCTGACCGTAATCGTAAGTTGCTGCAAGTCCGTCATATATCTCAGAAGAAGGAAACACAAAGCCGTATTCTTTGCAATGTGAAATGACTTCTTTTAACAGGTCTTCTTTTTGTTCCATGAGGGCAAATTTACTGCATTTGACCTATAGATAGCCCGTTGAGACTGTGTTATTTTTATACAATAGATGTTACCTTTTCGAAAAACCGACATTATAGAAGAAATACTGCTTGTGAAATGACCATCCCTTCCAGGATCGCTTTTGCAACACCAGTACAATCTTATCAAAATGAACTGTGAGACAGCAGCCAAAACTGTTTCATCCGATATGTAGTAACCCTATATCACCTAAATAGAAATCCCTGTTTGCGCTTGCAGATGGGGATTTTGATTGAACAGTTGGAAGTTTTGAAGTTAGAAGTTGGAAGTTTCTCCCAACTCATCAACTTCCAACTTCTAACTCCAAACTAATGGCTAATTTTGCCGGGCATGGAGACTCCGGATAAATCAGAAAGAAAACTCACGCTCGCAATGATCATCAGCATGGTCATGTGGGGCATCAGCTGGCCTTCCAATAAGATCCTCGTGCAAGCCTCCAAAGAAACAGACGCGCTTGTCTCCGCAAACGACCTGGGAATTTACCGCTATGCGTTCGTGATCCTGAGCTTGCTTCCATTGCTCCTTTTCCTGAAGGTTCCGTTGAAAATTGCGAAAAAAGGCATTCCTTTTCTGCTTATTTCCGGAATCCTGATGGCGACTTATAACTTCACGTTCCTGCAAGGCCTCACTTACGGAAGCCCAGGAAAAGGCGGCATTCTCGTTACTACACTGAACCCGATCATGGCTTATGCGCTTGGAATGCTTGTCGACTGGCGGCGCCCGAACCGCAATGAAACGATCGGTTTGCTGTTAGGTGTGATCGCCGGACTTTCGTTATTAAAAATCTGGGACGGCGGCGCTTCATTGCTCGACAAAGACAACCTGTTCTTTCTGCTCTCCGCGTTCTTATGGTCGATAATGAGCAAATTCACTTCCCGATCGTCGAGCTTCGGATCGCCGTTTGCTTTCAGCTGGTGGATGTACGTGGTAACTTTCATCTGCATTCTGCCGTTCATGAACACGGTAATGATCGGCAAGCTCGCCCATTCCAACGACATTCATTTCTGGGGCAACCTGCTCTTCAGCAGCGTTATCGTAACGACTTTGGCCACCACAATGTATTTCTTCGCCACAGCCAAAATCGGCGCCGAACGCGCCAGCAGCTTCATTTTCACCGTTCCTATTTCGGCAGCGCTTGCGTCCTTCTTCGTTTTGGGCGAAAAGATCGAAGCCCACACGATTTTCGGCGGTTTGCTGGGAATCGGGGCGGTTTATATGATTAATCGGAAAACCAAACCATTTAAATCGGAACCACTTTCCCCATTGGACAACGAATAAGCAACCGCTGATCTGATTTACTTCGCCCTGATAAAAATATGCTTCACGTTCTTCTTCCCGGTTTCTCTTTCATCGATATCGAACCGGTTGGTGCTTTTGATCAATGGCAGCATTTTATGAAATCCGTAATTGCGCGGGTCGAAATCGGGCTTCTTTTTCAGGATGAAATTCCCAAGTCCGCTTAGTGAAGCCCATCCGTCTTCATCGGCAAGGTCGGCAATGCTATTTACCAACAGGCGAATCAGCTGTTTATCAACGGCATTCAGTGTATCAGCCTTCGGCTCGGAAGTCCTGGTTTCGGAAGTTTTCACCTTCGAATTCCGGGACGCTTTTTGTTTCGGTTTTACCGGTTCGTTTTCGGTAGAATCGGGCTTCAGGATTTCAATATAAATGAACTTGTCGCACGCTGAAATAAACGGCAGCAATGTTTTCTTCTCGCCCATTCCGATCACCGTCATCCCGGCTTCACGAAGGCGTGTGGCAAGTCGTGTAAAATCACTGTCGCTGGAAACGATGCAGAAACCATCGACCTTTCCCGTGTAGAGAATATCCATCGCGTCGATAATCATGGCGCTGTCGGTGGCATTTTTCCCACTGGAATAGCTGTATTGCTGGATCGGCGTGATCGCATTTTCCAGCAGCACTTTTTTCCAGCCCGTGACCGTTTGTTTCGTCCAGTCGGCATAAATACGCTTGAAAGTAGGCGTACCGTATTTAGCGATCTCTTCCAGCATTTCCTTTATATTGGCGTAGGGCACGTTATCGGCGTCGATGAGAACGGCCAGCCTGAGGTCTTTAATTTCCATGCTGTAAGGTATAGAGAATGTAGAGATTATGATAACATAATTCTATACGGTCGTTCATTAGGGCGGATATTTCAGGAGTTAATATAGATAAAATCCCTAAACTATGTATCTTAGTAATATGAATAATTTGCCTGAATATCTTGATTTTGCAGCCACTACACCAGTCGATCCAAGAGTAAAAGAAGTCATGCTCCCCTATTTCGATGAGGTTTTTGGAAATGCTAGTAGTCAACATATTTATGGGCGACAGGCAAAGCAAGCCATCGATAACGCTCGTAGGCAAGTTGCCGACATTATACAGGCCGAATCTCCTGAAATCATATTCACGTCCGGTTCGACTGAAGCAATTAATTTGGCTATTAAAGGCTATGTAGAAGCTAACTCCGATAAAGGAAATCATATAATTACCGTAAAGACAGAGCATAAAGCTGTTTTGAGTACATGCGAATACCTGCAGGATAAAGGAATAGAAGTCACTTATCTTGACGTGGATAAAAACGGGTTGATCTCTTTAGACGAGCTCGAAAGCCATATAAGGCTGACAACCATCTTGATAGTCGTAATGCTCGTGAACAACGAAATCGGTGTCATACAGAACATAAAAGCAATTGGAAAGATTGCCAGGGAAAAGTCGGTTTGCTTTTTTACTGATGCTACACAGGCCGTAGGAAAGATTCCTGTAGATGTGGAACATGTAGATATGCTCTGTTTTTCTGGACACAAGCTGGGGGGACCAAAGGGAATTGGAGCGTTGTATGTTAGGAAGGGAATTAAGCTTACCCCTTTAATTCATGGAGGGGGTCAGGAACGCGGACTCCGTGGCGGAACCTATAACACTCCGTTGATCGTTGGATTCGGAAAAGCCTGTGAGTTAGCTTTGGAAGAGTTTGAAGCGAATCAGGAGCGAACGCTGAAACAACGCAGGGAATTAATAGAATATTACGAATCGACCAAGATCGGCACAATAAATTTCAACGATGTTCCACATGCACCGCATATTTTGAGTATCACACTAAATAACTTAGAGGCTGATGAATTTCTAATACAACATGCTAAGAACTTTGTAGCATCTACGGGATCCGCTTGTAATGCGAGTGTTATAGAGGTAAGTCACGTAATTCAAACCTTGTTTCCCAATATAGTTAGGAATGAGATACTCAGAATATCATTCTAAATATATCATATGGAAAAAAAATCAAATAAAATACTAGAATATTTAGGTAAAATCCCTTCCGGAAGGTTACGGTCTTTAATTGGCCAAGATATTTGTGATGCAATAGTTAATTATAACATCTATACTGATACAAAGAGTATCAGTTATTCTGAGATACTCTTTAATAAACTTGGACAGAATATTCTTTTTGAGAGATCAGTTTTTAGAGAATTGATGATTTATCTTGATGACCATTTGGTAAATAAAATTGCTCTTCAGAATGAAATATATGGGCATAACGTTGAAGAGAAGAGGAAAACTATCTCTGATAGGATCTTTGGCTATAACAAATTTTCTGAGAATGTTTTAGATATACTTGACCTTGAACGTGGTGATTATTTACCATTGATCGATGAGCATAATGTCAATGTTGAGAGGGAAGTAACACCATTTTTCCAGTTACATGATTATCAGAAGAGATTAAAAGATTCTGCTATTCAAAAATTATTAAATCCTGCACATACTAATCGTATGCTTATTCATATGCCTACAGGTGCTGGTAAGACTAAAACCGCAATGGAATTGGCATCAGATTATTTAAGATGCAAATCCATATTGGGGGGATTCGATAATTCGGGATTTATCGTATGGCTTGCGCACTCCAAAGAACTAAATGATCAAGCATTAGAAACCTTTCGCAATATATGGGAATTAAGGGGGGATTATAAAATAGACATTTTTAAAATTTATGGGGATAATGAATACCCATCAGAAATATTATCTAGTGAATCTGCCTTTGTGTTTATCGGATTTCAAAAGTTTCACGCGATGATTAATTCAAAAAGTGAGTTGCAACGGAAAATCAAACAGCGAATTTTAGACAAAATAAAGCTCGTCATAATCGATGAAGCTCACAAATCACTAGCTTCCACATATGAAGAAGCAATTACACTTTTAGCCAAAACGTCAGGAGACACCCAATTAATTGGGTTAACTGCAACGCCAGGAAGAACTAGTGATCAAAGAAATAATGATAATAATTATTTGGCTTATTTTTTTAATTCAACAAAAATTGGATTAGTTGATGATCATGGAGTTTCAATTGATAATCCAATAGCCTATTTACAAGATAAAGGTGTACTAGCCAGAATTGAACGGGAGGAATTAATAACGGATGTTCAGTTGAATTTTACAAATCAGCAAATAAAAGACTTGAGGTTGTTTGGAGATGAAAAATTAAAATCAATATTGGATGATTTATCAAAACACCCGGGGAGGAATAAATTAATTGTCGATAAAGTTCGTACAGGTATTGAAAATAATGAGTCAATATTAATTTTTGCATGTAATGTTGAACATTGTATTATACTTCAAACATTATTAAAATCGATCGGAATTGAGTCTGGTACTATATTAAGCACCTCTACTAAATACGATCGAGAAAACTCAATAAAGCAATTCAAAAAAAATGAGCTCAAGGTACTTATCAATTATGGTGTCCTTACAACGGGATTTGACGCTCCAAATTTGAATACTTTGATTATTGCAAGACCGACATCATCTATTGTGTTATACAGCCAAATGGTTGGTAGAGCATTGCGAGGAAAAATGAATGGTGGTCATGATGTCAATAAATTAATCGATTTAAGAGATAATTTTAATCTTGGAGATGAAACGGATATGTTTCAATTTTATGACGAATTATGGGCAAATAATTAGAAAATATGGCAGTACACTATTTCGATCCAAATGGGGTTGAATCATTGCGAGATAATGGCTACAGAGATACCGCAATGGCTCTCTCCGAACTTATTGATAATTCTATTCAGGCAGAAGCCACCAAAATTGAAATCATTTTAATTGAACGATATTTACCATCAGGTTCTCGAAAGAATTGGCTAGTTAATGAGATTTTTGTTGCTGACAATGGATCAGGCATGGAAAAAGCTCTTGTAGAAACTAGTTTGCGTTTTGGTGGAGGGACACGTCATAGTGCTCAAAAAGGATTAGGTAAGTTTGGAATGGGGTTACCTAATTCTTCTGCCTCTCAGTGCAGAAGATTTGAGGTATATTCTTGGCAGAACAAAGAGAGTCCTTGGTTCAATTATTTTGATTTTTCAGAAATTGAAGAAACGAAATCAGAGTACTTACCCGAAGTTCAAAAGCTACCACTTCCTGATCATATTAATGAAATCATTAGACCCCATCCTAATTCTGGTACGGTTATAAGATGGATTAACTGTGATCGACTAATTCTTCGAAGAGCAAATAAATTGGTCCCACATATTAAATGGCCATTAGGCAGAATTTTTAGACGATTTCTAAATGATAAGACTATTGAAATAAAGATTAGAGTTTTTCAAGATAATGGCGCTTCATTCTCTGAAAATTATGGATTATCGACTGCTATTAAACCATTAGATCCACTGTTTCTAATGGAAGACACTCAACTCCCAAATCCCTATAACAAACAATCAACAAATATACTATGGCAAGATGGGGAATATTTATTTCCTGATCCAAACGGAGATAAAAATAATCGAGAATTGTATCAAAAAATTGGAGATTCAATCATAATTAGATTATCTATCTCAAAACCAGAGACAAAAAGGCTTGGCGGCGATTCAGAATTAGGCCGTATTTATCGTCAATTTATGGGTATAAGTGTCCTTCGAGCTAATAGAGAAATCAAATTGGATGATTTTGGTTTTTTGGGTGAATTAGGAGACCCTCTTAATCGATGGTGGAAGATTGAATTAGCTTTTGAAGCAAATTTTGACAAGTACTTCGGGCTAGACAATACAAAACAGAATGTACATGCATTCAGAAAGATCGTTGATAAAGATGAGTTAGAAAGAACTGAAGATGATATACAACTTGAATTCATTTGCAAATTATCCGAATTCATTGAAAATCAAATCCGATTAATGAGAAAGGATATCGATTCGATTGATGCTGGAACTAGGGGGGGAGGAAAAATCGTTCAACCACCCGCCCCAGATCAAGAGGATAATGGTCCTTTTCCTAGCGATGCCGTCCCAGTTCCTATTCCGGATAATAATGATTCGGAAACACATGAAGAAACCGATGAAGAAAAACAAGAATTAAAGTCTTGGCTTCTTTTACGTTATCCTGAATACGATAGAGACGAGAATAAATTAAATCTTGCTATCGAATGGTTTTTTAAAACAGAATACAATCAAGTCATTGTATTTTCTCAATTAGGTGCCGCATCATTATATGAATATGAATCAATCGGGCATCGAATCATCATCGAGATAAATACTGAACATGAATTTTATTTAGAATTTATCCGTCCTTTATTTGAAGAAAATGATACTGACAAGATTGATCAACTACTTATACTTTTTGGATCGTTAGTCGAGTCGGAAAAAAGTTTAATCTCATATGCAAAATATATTGAACGGTTTAGAAGTCAATTTGCAGTAAACTTAAGTCGTTTTATTTTTGATTGGAGAGAAAAGAAATAATCATTAAAAAGACAATATTGTTATACAAAAGTGGTAATAATTTAGAACAAGGCGCTTTATATTTCATTGAAGAGAATGAGCACATAATACTTTTTTCCGCTTACATAAAAGTCCGTGAACTAGAAAAGATTAATAAGCTCGGTCACATTCAGCAAATCGTAGTACGCTGGGAAATTAAAGACCTATGTTTGGGCGTTTCTGATTTAGAGTTATACCAGTATTGCAAAGAAAACAATATAAAACTCTTTCGGAACACTCGTATACATCTTAAGGCATTTTGGAACCAACGAACATCACTGTTCTTTGGTTCTGCAAATGTTACAAATCGAGGACTAGGAGAAAAAGGTAATTTGGAGTTGAATGGAATACAGGAAAATATGTCTTTTGATGATATTCTATACTTGAATAGTATCATCGCACAAAGTGAATATGTCACGGATAAACTTTTCCAGGAATTAAAGGCTCTTGTTAACCAAACGATACTACCAACAATAATTTACCCTGAAGTCCCGACAGAAAAAAAAGAGATGGATTATTTCCTTCTTTCCCAATTACCTATGACGCGAAATGTGGGACAGCTTTTCAATATTTATAATGGTTCACCTGCAATAAATGAAGAAGAAATGAGTTGTGCCGCTCACGACATAGCATTATATGAGATCCCTTCAAAATTGGATTATGAAAAGTTTGAGGCCCACTTAATGCATCAATTCAATCAGCATCCGTTTATCATTGCTTTCAAAGAACACATTAAAAATCAATATCATCAAAGTCTTAATTATGGAGGTGTGGTTCAATGGATTGTTGAAAATACAACTACAGTCCCTACCCCATTAAAATGGGAAATCAAAGAGCAACAGATTGTGAACACATTGTATGATTGGGTAGTGCTTTTTGATAAGGATTTTGGGTGGAGTATTCCAGGAAACCGCAGTCAAGTGATCCAATATTATAAAATTTCTTAGATAGCAAAAGTTTCAATATAACTAACAGCCTCCTCAAGTGTATCAAATAAGATATTCGAAGATTCCTGACAGATAGAAAAATAACGTTGAAATGTTAGATCAACTTTAGATCTTTCATCCACTAATATTACAACCTTATTCTTCGCTCTAGCATAGCCAATTTCAAGTGCTAAACCGTATCCTGAAGGATTGTTAGAGGACATATAGCCAAGTAATATATCGCATTTATTTACATGATATAAATCCCAAGTAGTATATTTATCTTTTTCTGCTAAAGCATGTTTTTGAGGATTAAAGAGAATAGCCTTATCCTTTAATTTGTTTGTCACAATATCTTGCCAACCTCCTTCAAATCCGCCAGCTAAATATATTTTAGTTTTCATTTTAAAATTATTTAAGATTCGAAAAGGGTAGCCTTTTGGCTATCGAATAAAAAATGCGTTTGCATTTTCCGAGTAGAGGTATTATGATAATAAGGATAACATAAAAAACGTTGAATGGTGATTCTGTCTTAATGAATTTCAAATCGGAAAAGCTAGCATATAAAATTTGAGCAATTACAGTAACTAATATTAATATCGAAATAGTTGATATATGATCAAACATGGAAGACCTAAACATAAAGGTATATACCTTTTGATCCATTGAAGGATCACGCGACATCAATATGTTTCTCAGTTCACTAAGACTCATTTGTTCAATATGTCGAGCTTCATATCCGTTGTTTTTTAGAAACGTTTTTGCAGCATTTACCGTTGGCGATTCAAGAAATTCTGCTGCCCAATATTTACTATGGCAAGACGCAAACACCTTATTCTTAAACCAACTAATCACTGTGTCTTGCAACTTAATTTTCAGAATAGTGAGGCTGTACACTACATATCCTAAACAATAGGCGAGCACTACGATTAAAGAAGGGGCAAATTGGTTCCAGTCAAACAAAAAGTCCTTACTTATAGCTATTGACGGGAGAAATATTAAATTAAAAACAATAATCAATAGAAAACCAGGTATAAGATAACCTATAATGTCCCAAATAAACTCTTTTAGTGATTTAATAATATCCTCCACAATAGAATTATATAAAACAACTTGCACAACCTTCCATTTCTGCTTCCATGATCTGATCTTGCCAGCTACGCGATTTGTTGTGCTTGTTCATTCGTAAATAATGCTCTTTTTTAATGGCTTTGATTCGCTCGGGTTTTGCGAGATCTTCAAGCGTTTCCGAATCCATCCAGGAATATCCTTCTTTTTCATATTCGACAGCAGACATAAAAAGATCGTTATGTGTTTCATACAACCACACCCATTCAATCTTTTGCTGGTAAAAACAGAAAAAACAACCTGAACGACTTCTGTTATAGGTTCCTTTTTTAATCTCTCCGTTTATTTCAACCTCGTATTCCATAGGTGTGTAATAAGCCGGAATGCCGACACCCGAATCGTTAAGGATTTTGAAAATGTCATTTATAACCAGATTATCTTGATTTTCAACTAACGGAAAATAGTCTAGCTTTCCGACTGGATAATCCGTACCTTTTAAAAACTCAAATACTACCTTGTTGTAGCTCACCACATCCAAATCAAGCAATGCATTTAATTTCTGCTTCAAATTGAAAGTCGGTGAGACCTTATCTGTTACATACGCAATTATTCGCCCTAGTTTATCCGATGTGACCATGGCACGATATAGACTTTCTATCTGATCAATGTTTTCATTGGCAAGTACCAAACGATTCACGTCTTCGCTCCAGATATTCCTGCGAAAAGGGAAAATGGACTGAACAGTCTGTTTCTTCGAAATGTATCCATCACGATCCTCGTCTCCGCGAATTCCTACATATGAAATAGTGGGCGTATCGCCGACATAGTTTTCAAAAGGTTCTAACTTCAGTTTCTTCGTGCACCATCTAGATGTCGAAGAAGGAAGATAACCTCCATATAAAGAAAGGAAGTGATCAAAGGCATTTCCATTTGAAATATTGGTAAGATCAACAGAATCAAGTTTCTTAATTGTCTTCCCCATATGACTTTCCAAACGGTCGATCAGCTGATACGTTTCGGCAAGCTCTCTACCGGTATCGGAAGTGTAATACTCGACGTTCATTTCCGGGTACAAACCGTTCATGTAAATAGCTAGCGCTGCACTGTCTTTACCTCCGGATATTCCCAAAATGTGCTTTACTCCACTCATGACTTACTTAATTCTTTTTCTAGTAAGCGCAATAAAGCCAGTCTATTCACCTCGGAAGAACCATTTAATAAAGCAGCTACTTTCAATTGAAGATCTTCCGCTTGCTGACTGATCACTTTATCGACGATAATGTTCTTTTTTAAATTACTCATTCCATCAGAATGTGAAATGCGAAGTTGTACAACTTCCTGATCGCTTGCAACCTCAACTTGGTGCAATTCATGTAAATCAAGCAAAGAGGACAAGTTCTCTTTTAAACGGTCAATCAATATACCAATTTCTTCATCAGTAATTCTATCCAGACGTTTCCCTAGAATCGCGTCGCTTAGAGATTCCCAATAAGCAAGACGAACATCAAGCAGAGATACTACGCGGTTATAAAATGTCCGCATCTGTGGATTGATAATCATATTAGCATTAATTGCCTTGAATTTAGTAATCAGGAGCGGTTTGTACTCGTCGAAAGAACGTTCTTTGATATGAAGATGGGACAAGACTTCCTCTTCGATCTTTTCTAAGAGTTCATCGTACGCAATACGTAGCTGTTTAATCGATACTTTCAGCTCATCGAGAAACTTGTCTAGCTGTTTCGATTTTTCGGAAAAATCTAGATTGTGATAACCTAGTGCCGCAGGAATCTGCTCGAACAACGCTGTCTCCGGATCCTTTGCAAGTGCGATCGCGTCACGTACTCCTTGGGTCGTTCGTGGTAATTGCTTGGTTATTTTGGAATACTCAGGCAACGTTCGGTAAAACTTCAAGAAATTTCCGTAAATAGTGATATAGCTTGATTCAAGTCCCTTAACGTTGCTTTCACTGAAATCAACTAGTTGCTTGTAATAGTTAAACAAGCTTTCCTTCACACCGGTATTACTCAAGCCTTTAATCTCATACTTCGCTGGATGTTTATGGATCAAGTCCATTACCTCATGTGTCAGATGTGGGATGTACTCTCCATCAAATGCATACAAAGCATAATCTTCTTTCTTAATGATCAACAGCAATGGAATCCAGAAATCTAAAAAGCCTTGTTTTAGTTTAAAAGGTTTGTTTCTTAATCGTTTATGAAGATCTGAAAGCGGTTTCTTACCATTTACTGATTCTTCGATAAATTGCATTGAGGCTTCCCAAATAGGGGCAAAGCTCCGATCACTTGGCGACGTATATTGCCAAACTCCATCTTGTATGGAATGGATTCCCGTATTCTTAATCAAGGACAAATAGATCGTTTTTTCTGGTGGAAATCTCTTCGCATCAAAACCGAGATCCGGTTCATCTCCGAATTCGATAAGTTGTTTGATCAAATTCTTTCTTGCGGTGAGAATTGGTGTTGTCAGAAACTCCTTATTTACCATCTCATTGAGATAAACAGGAGTTGAATGATAAATCTCATCGCTAACATTTGAGATAAATCCATTGAGCATTTTTTCCGATACGATATTCAGCTCCTTTAAGGATTTCCGGTCGTTGCCTTTATAGAACCAAGAAACATTTGCAGTCTCGTCAAACAATGCTTCCTTTACCAATCGTTCCAGCTGATTGAGCCGAAATAATTTTTCCTCGTTCAGAATGCGCAAAGCAACTTTATCATCCCTATGCTGACCAATCACATAATTGATCTTGTCGATCTCGAAAATAGTATGCTCGATTGGCTCGACATCCTGAAACAAAACAAATAATTGTGCCGATTCAAGTTCTTTGGATTTCGTTTTTATGTGGTTACGAATATCTTTTTTGGTAAAGATCAAATTGACATAACCGTCTATCTCACCTTTGGGTTCGATGTAATTGAATTCATCCCAGATTTTAAAATCGAAAAACCGTGGTGTTCCTTTTTCAAATTGTATGCGTTTAGCTGGTAAAACCCCAAAATCGAAAAACGAATTCAACCGGTTCACCAGATTGAAATTGTGTTCGATGTGTTTCGCTGCATTGATCAGTTCATGTTCAATATCAATATCAGTTCCGTCAATAAAACTATATTTATTTCTATGATTGGAGAATTTGATGATATTGTGGCGTGCTAACTTAAAGATCGTATCGTCCGTGTCGCTCTGGTGAGCAGCTTTAACATATGCAGACAAGATTTTATCACTCAACGAGCCAAGCGAATTGCTAAAGATATTAGTTAGGCAGATCGTCTTGATAATAACAGCAGCATCTTCAAAATTTTCATGAAACAGAAACTCTGCTTTTTCCAATGCGAGAATCGCAGCTTTCCATTGTGGTTTGAATGGATTCTTTTCGCCATCTTCTATTTCTGAACTAAGGTTTTTAGTTAAGTAATCGAAACAATCCGCAACGGTAAAAAATCGCTTATTTTCAATATGATCAGCAAGGTCTCTCGATTCAAGAAATGTAAAGAGCGAACGTTCATTCTGACCATAACGTTGCAATGCCTTCGTCAATACATCGGCTGCTAACGGCTCTAACGGAAATAGATCAAGATAGAAATCATCCGCTTTACTCGTATTCTTTCCAAGTAAACCTGATTTCTCAACGAGTTCAATAATTTCTTGGTGCCGTTTCGTTAAAGCTTTCGGAACACTAGTTGATTTTAATCTTTTAGCGGCAAAGAACAACAATTGCTCTACAGGTTCGTCAAAAGCAATATCAAGCAGCCTTCCTCTTACTTTATCCCACTCCGATTTTTGTGTTTTAGACAATCCTTTTGCATATGCTGAAAAGTTTTGGTGAAGCGATGTAATAAAAATGATTTTCTTATTTTCGGAATTACAATATTCAGCTAGTTCCTGAATAAAATAGAGTTCATCCGAATTACTTTTAGATGCAAACTCCAAATGCTTTCCGAACTCATCCACTAACAAAACGACAACTATTGATTTTTTGGCTTTTGCCTCGTAGAAATCGTTGAACTGCTTTAGTATTTGTTTGTTGGACTTATTCGCTTCATCTATGTCAAACCGTTCGCAAAAACGGGATCTAAACGAACTGTTATCTCCTACAAACCTCTCAAAATGAAACTGCTTTACACCTTTAAACTCCCCATTTACGGGATGCTCAAATTTTACTTCACCAAGTAAATGCTTTTCAAAAGCCCACATGAAGCTAGACTTTCCCGTCCCATAAGAACCAATAATTGAAAAGGAATGTTGTCCTTTGGCATAATTGAAAACAATACGATTGTAAACGTCGTTAGTATTACTCGTGACGATATAGTCGAGTTCGCTTTGAAAGTCGCGTTCTATGTTAGTCGATATTCTGAATTCCTTAACCATAGTATTCATTTAGCAATTTCCACTTGTCAAGTGATTCTTTGATCTGAACTTCACGTCGCCCAGCATCTTCCTTGTACACTAGTAATCTTCTCTCCTGAAGCTTTAACAGCTTTTCATCTGTTCCTTCCCGGTTACACAAAAACAGATCTGAAACCTGGTTTTGAATTTCATGAAAAGGAATAGATACTTGGCCTTCAAAACAACTTAATATACAAAATAAAAGGATGTCTTCCGGCAATTCTGTCTTTTTATCATAATCCAGACTGTAAAGCTGTTCTCCATCCACTAGTACATCCGGAACTAAAGATATCAGATTCAAACCGATGAAAACAGAAGAATAATCATCCTCGAGTGTTTTTGCATCTTTCCTATTCGATGGAAGATAGCTTCTCAGAAACACCTTGATGTCATTGTGAAGCGTGTTTTCGCTAATCGATTGTCCTTCCAAAAACAATTTCCGGGATATAAAATCGAATACTTGTTTTGAGGTAAATTCTGTAGAGACACGTGTCTTTCTGAAATCATCGAAGATCATTTTATAGATCGTCGCATAATTACTGTGCAATAACTGAAAATGTAACAACCAAAGAGTTCCCTTATCCTCAAGATAAGGGTCTACCCCTTCACGTGAAAAAAGCGTATTCGCGAGGACGGTTAATTTCTCTTTAGGTGTCGCATATTGTCCATCTGAAATAAGATGAAAAGCTTTCATCCAATGAACAATCGAAGCCACCATGTTCTTTCCTACCCCCAGTTTCACTAATGATTCGTCAGATCCGACGTCTCCATCTTGAGCGAGGAAATCATACCCTTTCTTCAACCAAAAGTGCCTGCATTGAAATGTCTCATGACCAGAAAACCTGTAATTACTCATAACTTTCAAAGGTATCAGATATTATCGTTCTTTTTAATAAAGAAGAGTCAACATCTGCCTCAGTTTTTCAACAAAGATCCTATCTCAAGTACGTAAATTATTTACGATCTGCGGCACAGTATTTGCATGTTTCGCACGTTTCCGCTCAAATCCTCACTATGAAAGGCATCGTTACGCTTCTCTTTATTCTTTTTCTATCAGACGCCTACAGCCAAAACGGCGCTGCATTCCGTGTTGTGACCAGCACAGCTACGAGCATCGGTCGTGGACTCCGCGATGCGAAAGAAGCTCAGGATCGTACCAAAGAACAGGAAGAGCTGCAATTGCGCTACGATGCGCTGATCGTTCAGGCAGACACGCTGTTCACCAATCAGCAATACCAGGAAGCGATCGATAGTTATACCGAAGCGATGCGCATCCGGCCGAACGAATACCCGCGCGAGCAAATCATTCGTGCACAGGTGGAACTGGATCGCGTGAACCAGGAAAAATACCAGGTACTGATCGACCGTGCCGATAGTCTTTTCCAGCAAATGCAGTATGAGCAAGCGATTGCACAATACAAGGAAGCGCTTACTGTTCGCGACCGCCCTTATCCGAAAGATCAGATCGCGAATGTGAATGCCGAGATCATGCGGTGGAAAAAAGTGCATTTCAGCGGTTTGATGATCGCCGATTCGCGTGTCGAAGGCGTTTCATCCGGAGCTTACCGCGATGATCCTTATTCCGATTTCCTGGCTCCCGGCAAATATGCCTGGATCGACCGTTTCCTGACGTATGCCAATTTCCAGACGCTCGACGGAATTGCCGTGCCGCCGAATGTTCGCCTCGTTATTTACAGCGAAAAGGATTTCGAAGGAGAAGTCATTCTCGATGTCACCGGGCCGGCCGTGATTAACAATACGCAGCTGCAAGCGAACACCGAATCGAAAAGCACACACGCGAAAACCTACGAGCCGGGTCAGCTTCAAACGATTTTCCCGCAATCCGTTCGCCGATGGAGCGAAAGCAATATGCAGCGCTGGATCGACGGCTCGATGGAAATTATCGCCTTGTAATCCATGTTTCACCAATAATCACCCCATGAAACTTTTTATACCAACACTTCTTCTGGTCCTGGCTTCTTCAGGAGCTTACGGTCAGACTCCACGAACAAACGATCGCCCGGCTAATCTGCCAAATCCCGGCACCATTTCTCTTCCCCGAACGGATTCGCGAACGGATAACAATCCGAATACGGCCAGGGAGCAACGACCGGACGTCTNNGAAAACTGGTGCTGAACGGCGATTATTTCTTTGCCGAAAAACAATTCACCGACGCGCTTTCGCTATACGAGCAGGCAATGGCTTACAAACCCGATCAAATCTATCCTAAGGACCAAATTACCCGGTGTCAGGCTGAGCTGCAGGCACAGAAAAAGCGGGAGGAAAGCTACGAAGACCGGGCTTTACGCGAGCAGGCTCAGAACGCACATGCACCGGTCGTTTCAAAATACCAAGCCGATTCGCTGGCTGTTGTGGAAGCATTCAATAAAGCGCACACGGTTCACTTTACAGGACTCGTCGTTTCCGATTATTTTTCGGCAGAGCGTGGGATTTCGAAAGCGTTCGAGGATGATGGCTATTCCGATTTCCTCGTTCCCGGAAGGTACACAGATCTGAAAAAAGTGATGAAAGATGCCGCTCATTTTACATTCGATGGGATCGTTGTGCCCAAAGGTACACGTCTGATCATCTACCGCGGCTCCAATTTCGACGGTGAAATCGCACTGGACGTTACCGGTCCGGCTATCGTGAACAATTACCTCTGGAAATTCCACGACTGGTACATTCCGGCACACACAAAAACGTTTGAAGACGAAGCCTTACAGGCGGAATATCCGCAAGCGACACGTCAATGGAGCGAACGTAACATGCACGAATGGGTTTACGGTTCGCTGGAAATCATAGCGGTACCGCAATAATTCCGAAACAACGGGATGGGTGGCTGATGACTATTCTGTTTAACGAAAACAATTCGGTCGCCCTTCTCTTTCCCCGATTTAATGCATCAGCTGAAGCGGATAAGCATACTGACGACCATTCAACTGGAAACCAATGATGTAAGATCCGGGCTTTAATGAGCTCACTATCAAATTGTCCCCAAAAACATAATCGGAAACGACCAATGCGGGTTTTCCGGTCAGGTCGAAAATCTGCAGATCTGTCTGTGCGCCTTTATCCTGTAGCAATGTAATCGTAACTTCTTCCGTGGCGGGATTCGGTGCTACGCTGAACCGGAGAATTTCTTCGTTAACGCCCAGTATGCAATTCTGATCGTACGGATTGGGTTCCTGTCCTCCACCTACCAGCATGGAATCCACCGCATGGCAACGCAGCATTATAGCATTTTCAAACAGGTTGACCTCATAAGCTCCTATGCCCGAAATGTACTGAAGAGAAGGACCTTCATCCTGTGGATCAGCATTAACATACACAACTTTCAAATCATAAGCGGTTCGTTCTTCACCTGTTATTGCTTCGGTGAAAACCTCACGCACGACGTAATAATCAATGTATTCTTCCGTCAGATAACCGGGTCCCATGAGAAATGCAACTCCGAGATTAGGCGAATTTTGAATCGTATCTCCGGCTTCGAGGAACTGGTCGATGGAAATGTCGTGCTCTACATCGTTCAGATCGAGGAAAAACAACTGCTGGTTGGTAACATCCTGACGAACAGCACCAATATAGGTCATGGGACCTGAAGGATCATTCCACATAACTCCCGCTCCTGCATACACTTTCCGGTAAGTTTGGGTATTGATCGTGGTATCGTCCAACCAGGCATAACGGTTATATTCATAACCAGGACCTCCACCTGTCTCGAAGATGTGTTCGAACATCCATATCGCGGCGGTTTCAGGATACGGCTGATAGGTTTGAGCATTGACCCGGCCATTGATCAAGCAAAGCAATACGAGCAAAAAGATAAAGGGGAAGGTAGTTTTCATATAGATGTTTTGAAATACAAACGCAGTATTTGGTAGAAGGTTGGGAAAAGCTTCATTAAATATCGACTTATCTGGCTTTACGTCTTAAACCACAGGCGTAAATTACAAACAAAAAACCCTGATGTTTCCATCAGGGTTTTTCTATGCTTGATTATTTGAATTAAGCGTTTGCTTCGAGCGATTCCAGCTCTTCGGTGTTGGTTACAAGCACCTTCTGGAATTTGCGAACTCCTGTACCGGCCGGGATCAGGTGACCAACGATCACGTTTTCCTTCAGACCGAGCAGGTGATCTTCTTTCCCTGAGATCGCTGCTTCGTTCAGTACTTTCGTCGTTTCCTGGAAGGAAGCTGCCGAAATGAACGACTGCGTCTGGAGGGAAGCACGGGTGATACCCTGCAGCAACGGCGTCGATGTAGACGGAACCGCATCGCGGGATTCAACCAGTTTCTTATCGGCACGCTTGAGCTGTGAGTTTTCGTCACGCAGCTTACGAGCCGTAACAATCTGGCCAGCACGCAATTCTGTCGAATCACCTGCATCCACTACGACTTTCATTCCGTAGATCGAGTCGTTTTCTTCCATGAAGTCCGCCTTGTGAACGGATTGTCCTTCGAGGAAGCGTGTATCTCCTGCGTCTACGATCTCCACTTTCAGCATCATCTGACGAACGATTACTTCGAAGTGCTTGTCGTTGATCTTCACACCCTGAAGGCGGTAAACCTCCTGGATTTCGTTCACGATGTACTCCTGTACTTTCGTCGGACCCTGGATGTTCAGGATATCGTTCGGCGTTACGGCACCGTCAGACAGTGACTGACCTGCACGAACGAAGTCGTTTTCCTGTACGAGGATGTGCTTGGAAAGCGGAACGAGGTATTTACGAACGTCGCCGTTCTTGGAAACTACCTGGATCTCACGGTTACCACGCTTGATCTTACCGAATTCAACGATACCGTCGATCTCGGAAACCACAGCAGGGTTGGAAGGGTTACGTGCTTCGAAAAGCTCCGTCACACGTGGAAGACCTCCGGTGATATCCCCTGTTTTACCTGCAACACGCGGGATTTTAACGAGGATCACACCTTCTTCGGCTTTGTCGCCTTCGTTCACGGAAATGTGAGAGTCAACCGGAATGTTGTATTCGCGAAGGACTTCTTTCGTTTTCGGATCGATGATGTGGATCGCCGGGTTTTTCTTCTTATCGCGCGATTCGATGATCACTTTCTCGGTAAATCCGGTTTGCTCATCGACTTCTTCACGGTAAGTTACACCGTCGATAATGTTTTCGAATACCACTTTACCGGAAACCTCGGAAATGATGACCGCGTTATACGGGTCCCACTTACAGATCACGTCGCCTTTCTTCACCGTGATGTTGTTGTCCACCATCATTTCGGCACCGTAAGGGATGTTGGTCGTCATCAGGATAACACCTGTTTTCGGATCCGTGATTTTAAGCTCGGCAGAACGTCCGACTACGATGGTACGTTTTGTACCGTCGGCAGCTTTACGCTCGATCGTACGAAGCTCGTCGATTTCCAGTTTACCTGATGCTTTCGCTTTCAGGTCGGATTCGTCGGCAATGTTTGAAGCGGTACCACCCACGTGGAAAGTACGGAGTGTCAGCTGTGTACCCGGCTCACCAATGGATTGTGCCGCGATCACACCTACTGCATCACCTTCCTGTGCGTTGCGATGCGTAGCCAGGTTACGGCCGTAGCACTTCGCACATACACCGCGACGCATTTCGCACGTCAGTACGGAACGGATTTCTACTTCTTCGATTCCCGCTTTCTGGATAGCCTCGCCAACTGTTTCGGAGATCAGCTCTCCGGCAGCTACGATCAGCTGTTCCGTTTCCGGGTTGTAAATGTCGTGTACGGATGTACGTCCAACGATGCGGTCGTACAGCGGTTCCACGATGTCGTCGTTTTTCTTCAGCGCTGTCGCTACCAGTCCGCGCAGTGTTCCGCAGTCGTCTGCGTTGATCACTACGTCCTGAGCTACGTCCACGAGACGACGTGTCAGGTAACCTGCATCGGCCGTTTTGAGGGCCGTATCCGCAAGACCTTTACGGGCACCGTGGGTAGAGATGAAGTATTCGAAGATGGACAGACCTTCCTTAAAGTTGGAGAGGATCGGGTTTTCGATAATCTCCTGGGAAGAAGCACCGGATTTCTGCGGTTTCGCCATCAGACCACGCATTCCGGAGAGCTGACGGATCTGCTCTTTGGAACCACGCGCCCCGGAGTCGAACATCATATAGATGGAGTTGAATCCCTGGTTGTCGTTCTTCAATTGCTCCATCAGCGTATGCGTCAGGCGCGAGTTGGTATGC
>DJFP01000171.1:2791-2990 GCA_002432565.1 Flavobacteriales bacterium UBA5869 | reverse complement strand
TTCTATGGGATTAACCAGCTGTCTCTATTACATTTCCATCCGATATGTTTCCGTTTCCATCGGTATCATCCTGTTGATGCAGTCCATATGGATGAGTGTTGTCTGGGAAATGATCCAGCAGAAGAAAATAGCTCATTGGAGTAAGCTAGCCGGAAGTTTGGTTGTCCTGATCGGAACCGTGTTTGCTACGAACCTGATC
>DJFP01000171.1:0-2686 GCA_002432565.1 Flavobacteriales bacterium UBA5869 | reverse complement strand
GCTTTCTGGAACGTGCAAATTCCGCCACACCTGGATTGGATGATCTTTCTGAAATTCGGATTGGTTCTGGGGCTATTCGGAACGGTTATACCTCCCATTTTGTTCACGCGCGGCATTCCATTAATTGGATTGGGAATAGCCGGAATATTGATAGCANNTGGAAATACCGGTTTCAATCCTTTCGGCTCACCTGGTACTGAAAGAGCACATTTCACTTATGCAGTGGTTCGGGGTACTGCTAATTGTGGCTACTGTAGTCTTTATGAATACACGAAAAAGACCCCACTAATTTTCCTTATTAATTTATCGCAAATCCTGAAGTCGGGACAAGTTGGCGGATTAGTTGATTTGAGCAGATAAACAGGTTACNNAAGGGAACGTTAGTGTTTTATAAAACACGCGGATTTAGTCGATTTGAGCAGATAAACAGGTTACAATCTGCGCTCTTCTGCGTCCTCTGCGGGAATATAATCAGTCTTCCAAGCCGCAGAGTCTTAGCCCTAATTTTTCAGCTTCAGAAACGGTCGTTTTTTTCACTTCGTGTTTACAGTTATTGAGTCCGTGGCAATCGCGTTTGTAATGAAAAGCAACGGAATTTGGAGAATCACAAACATATACGGTTCCGTCTCCTGTGGAGAAACAGCACGCAAGAGCAAAGGCTAAAATGAATTTCATGTGAACAGTTTGGTTTCGTTAAAACAGTTTAATCAATTATCGGACGAATATACTCAATCTGCTTATTTTCAGTTCTTTTTTTCGTATTTTTCAGGGAACCCAAACTGAAATAACGTGCGTTTTATCCTTACTCTTTTACTGATTTCCTGTTTTACAACCGGTTTTTCCTGCTACAATGAATATTATGCCCTGGATGCTAAAGGAAATTTTCATCCGATCGAAATGGACAAAATCCGTTTCAATCAATTTTTTGATCAAAAAGACATTGAAAAACAGCTGATCCAATTGGAAAGAAAGCTCCAAAAAAGTACCGATTTCAGGCTATTATCAGATTATGGACTTCACTTAGTCCAGGCAGGAAAAGTTGAAGAGGCATTAATCCTATTCGGGAAACTGGCTGAACTTCATCCTAACGAATACAGTATCATTGCGAACCTTGGAACCACTTATGAGCTTTCAGGTCAGAATGAAAAAGCGTTGGAATACATCAAAAAAGGGATTCAAATCAACCCGAACTCCCATAAAGGAAGCGAATGGATTCACGTCAAGATCCTGGAAGCTAAAATTGCTTTGGAGAAGAATCCAGATTACCTGGAAAAAAATTCGGTCTTAAACCTGAATCCACAACAAAAAAAGTCTCAAAAAGTATTCGATCAGCTCTACATTCAACTACAAGAACGCTTTCCGTTTTCGCCCAAAGAAGCAAACCCGGTTATGGCGGATCTTTTTGTTGAAATGGGAGATTTCTATTTCGATCACATTTCATACGAGCATGCAAAAGCTTTTTATCAGATTGCAAAACTTTACTATAAATCAGCACGCAAAGACATTGATGAAAAAATCGAACGAGCCAGAACATTGCGGGAAACCTATTCCGGAAAAGAGCCTGGATTTGCTAAAGATCCACACGGTACAACAATAAAAGTTGTCGGGGTTCCTTACCAAAACTATGTCCACAATCCGGCAGGAAGTGACTACAAAATAGATTGGTCGAAAATAGAGACTGATCCGGAAACATTATTGGCTTACGGAGGATTTACAACTGAGGAAATGCAGGAGGAAACCATACAGAACAGTCCGGGGGAGCAAAAAAATGAAAATCCGGTCTCTGAAAAGGAATCTGACAATTCCATGCTCTGGATCGGTTTAACACTGGCTATTTTAATCATTGCTATTTTCACTTATTTCCGGGCTAAGAAAAAATGAGTGTCGGGCGAATTTCACTAACTTTGCTTTATGCGATTCGATATACTCACCATTCTTCCGGAACTTTTGGAAGGCCCTTTCCATGTTTCGATGATGAAACGTGCGCAGGAACGCGGACTTTTGGAAATTCACATTCACAATATCCGCGACTATTCAACNNTACGATGAGATCATTTACATGACTCCGGACGGCGAATTATTGGAACAAAGACACAGTAATTCCTGGAGCTTAAAGGAGAATATCATGATCCTTTGCGGTCATTACAAAGGGGTTGATGAACGCATCCGCGAACATTACATTACCAAAGAAATTTCAATCGGATCTTACGTTTTGACGGGTGGCGAATTGGCGGCGGCGGTTCTGGTGGACAGTATAGGAAGGTTAATCCCCGGTGTTATGAACGATGAGACTTCTGCATTAACGGATAGTTTCCAGGATGATTTGCTTTCTCCCCCGGTTTATACACGTCCGCCGGAGTTTAACGGCTGGAAAGTCCCCGAAGTATTGTTATCCGGGGACTTTGGAAAAATCGAGCAGTGGAGAGAACAGCAGGCTATCGAGCGAACCCGGACCCGAAGACCTGATATCTATAAAAAATTCACTGGAGAAGAATAATTATTTACTCTCCAGGACACTGTTTTTCTTTGTTGTATTGTTCTGGATGGAACTTTGGATCTTCTCCAATCTTGCTTTCAGAGTCTTGTCGTGCTTCTTTTTATTCATGAAGAAAGGCACATAAGTTTTTGCAAAATCATAAGCAAGCACTCCAAGCATTGCGGCAGAAATGAAATAGAACACCTGGAA
>DJFP01000081.1:7068-7804 GCA_002432565.1 Flavobacteriales bacterium UBA5869 | reverse complement strand
CGGAATTCGGAATTCGGAATTATATGTACTATTTTTAAGGCATGTTGTCCCGATTTTTGCGAAAACTGAACGGTGGAATTTTCTTTCTGAGAAACAGTTTAACTCCCCGCCAATTCTTATTAATATCCAGTGTAATAGTCGGCGTATCCTGCGGTTTAGCTGTAGTAGCGCTTAAATCCTTTGCACATGCGGTGTTGGTGTTTGCAAAGGAACTCAATCAGCAATTGCACTTTAAATACGTAGATTTCATTTTGCCGGTCCTGGGTATTGTACTCACGATTTTTATCACACGCAGGTTATTGAACGGCAGATTGGAAAAGGGGACCTGGCGGATTATTTATGCCATCAACAAGAAGTCGAGTATTCTTCCGCGTAAACAGATGTATGCGCAGGTCATTACTTCGTCTGTGACAGTCGGCTTCGGCGGTTCCGCCGGTTTGGAATCTCCGGTAACGATTACCGGGGCTGCTTTCGGGTCGAATTATGCTAGGGTTTATAAACTGTCAACCAAGGAACGTACTTTGTTATTGGCCTGTGGAGTGGCGGCAGGAATTGCAGCGGCTTTCAATGCGCCTATAGCAGGTGTTTTGTTTACCATGGAAGTGCTTTTGGCGGATGTCGGAATTACAGCCTTCATTCCATTGATGCTTGCATCGGCTTCAGGAGCTTTGCTTTCCGGTGCTATTTTGAACGAGAGCATTTTATTGTCCTTTAAGGACATGGCGGCTTTTGAAAT
>DJFP01000081.1:3684-7051 GCA_002432565.1 Flavobacteriales bacterium UBA5869 | reverse complement strand
CCTTATCAAAAAGGAATAATCGGAGCTTTACTGCTGTCGGCGCTGATCTTTGTATTTCCGTCTTTATTCGGTGAAGGGTATGAAAGTATCCGTTCGCTTTCCGGGGAGAAAGTGTTTGATCTGATGGATGGAAGCTTGTTTCAATCCTTTAAACAATCCTGGTTCCCGCTTTTGTTCATCGGAGCAGTTGTATTCCTGAAAGCCATTGCAACCGGTCTGACCTTAGGTTCGGGTGGTAATGGTGGAAACTTCGCACCGTCGCTGTTTGTGGGAAGCTATACCGGGTTTGCTTTTGCTTACGGCTGGAACCTGACAGGCATCGGGCTTTCACTTCCAATCACCAATTTCACCATGGTGGGAATGGCCGGTCTGCTCAGCGGATTGTTCCATGCACCTCTGACCTCTATTTTCTTAATTGCTGAAATTACCGGAGGTTACGGATTAATGATCCCGCTGATGATTGTTTCTTCCATCAGTTTTGCTATTTCGAAGCGGTATTCCAATCATTCCATGGACATTGTGAAACTGGCTGAAGAAGGCCACGTGGTTCGTGCGGATAAGGACAGGCATGTCCTGTCTTCCATTGATAGCGAGGAAGTCATGGAAGAAACACTGGTGGTATTAAAACCCGATGATACCGTTTCAACCTTGTTCTTAACAGCACAATATTCACAGCAGGCACTGATCCCGATTGTTTCGGACAACGGAATTCTCCTGGGGATGATTTACCTGGATGATTTACCAACCATTCTTCCGGTTTATTCTTCCGATCCCAATACACACCTGGAATTGGTCATGGAACCGATACGTTACTCTTTAAATCCTCGGAATACCATGGAACAGGTGATGGAAATGTTCGAGCATTCCAAATTGAACTACCTGCCGGTAATCGACAACGACCAGGTCCTGGGGTATTATTCCAAGCACCGTCTGCTGGAAGCTTACCGGAAAAAGATCATGGAGAATATTGTGGAGTAAATCAGAAACAGAATGAAGATTGGATTTTCATGGTTGAGAAAGTAAGTGAGGGTTTAGTGTTCTTTTTTATCTTTGGCTAAATTTTAAGCCGCCATGAGAATCATTCAAATCTTTTGTTTTACAACAATCCTTTTTAATTTATGGAACCTGTTATTCTGAATTCTTTTAGAACCAAGACTGGTTTTTGTCATGTGTTGCAGGATAAACTGGTTTTAACGCGGGAAGGAATTATTGGAGAAATGGCTTCAGTTACGACCGGAAATTCTATTCTTAGACCATTGGTTGTTGAAGGGATTCTTTGTGCAGTATTTTTTTATGCCGCATATGCCTGTTATCAATTTCATACCACTTATAATACTTATCAGGCTATTGTATTTTTATTGCTGGGAGCTTCTTTAAGCTTCGGAATGATAACCAGTTTTAATAATTCTGCAACACCGGTCATAGAGCGAAATAGCATACAAAAAGTGAAATTTAAAAAAGGTATCCGATTTTTGACACGTTCCCGTTTTGAGGTGTTTTTTGAGAATGAAAATGGGAAGGTCAAAAAGCGATTGATTCTGCTTCCGGGTTCCCTGATGGATAGTCAGCAGGCAGAAACCCATAAAGCACTTCGGATCATGGAGGAGAATGGTTTTTTAGTCCGTTGATTTTCGGTAAATTGTCTTCTCAATCGGCAATTGTTTAACCTTATGAAAGAAGAAACCAGGGAGGAAGTTTTAAAAGACGGCGATTTCTGCACAGTTACAGCAGGTACGCATAAAGGCAAAAGCGGTATTGTAAGGGATCTGAATGTGAGTAAGACCGGACATTTAACGATTACAGTTGTACAGGAAAATGGTGTGCGGTTTAAGACCCTGGGCAGGAATGTTAGTGTTCAATCCTAAAAAGATAAATAAACATCTCTTGGATATAAAGTGAGCATGCGATTAATCGCGTGCCAACTGATTTTCTTCAATCCGCCGGAACAGTTGTCCAACAACTTCTTTATACGAATTGATTTCACTGAGGATCCCCCAATGGATAATCAATCCCCAAATTCCCGTAACTCCGATTACCAGAACAATATGGATCAGCCAATGAAATTCGGGTATGAAAAGACAACCGGCGCTAATTCCTAATTGAATAAAGATCAGGAATAGCCAGGAAATTTCTGAGTATTTAATGGTGACATGAACTTGGGTCAGTTCTTCGGAGATACTGTTTAGTCGAATATAGGCATCAGCGCTGTAATTTGCCTGCCGGAACATTTCTGCTCGTGGTGTAACAATGAATTCATCCCAGTTAAATTCTACGGAATAAAAGGTGTCGGACCCAAATTTGTTTTCCTCGACCAGGTCATGCTTACTCAACTCCTTCAGATCTTGAATTAAAAAGTCTTTGTTTCGTGGAAATTCAAAGCTGTAGATTTTTCGAAAAAAACATCCATCAAATATACCGGAATTTAAGATAGGATAAGAATGGTTAGCCACACAATTAATCTTGAGGCTAACCAATTATAGGTTTTTAGATACCGGCAGCGGTGTAAAATTTTACACCCCTACCGGTTTAATCACTATTTTTGTTCCATGCAGCGTTTTTTAGTCATTCAAACAGCTTTTTTGGGAGATGTCATCCTGGCAACCCCGGTGATCAGTGAGTTGAAACGCCTGCACCCGGAAGCTGAAATCGATGTATTGGTGCGGAAGGGCAATGAAACCATTCTCAAAAACCATCCGGCTATCCACGAGGTGTTTTCCTTCAATAAAAAGCAAGGGAAATGGAAAGAAATGAAACGGCTGATCGGTGTTTTCAGGTCGAAGAGATATGATGAGGTGATTAACCTGCAGCGTTTCGGCAGCTCCGGGATTATTACTTTTCTCTCCAAAGCCAAAAAGAAGGTTGGTTTCGACAAAAACCCGTTTTCTTTTTGCTACGACATCAAGATCAAGCACGAAATAGGCAAGGGGAAGCACGAGGTGGAACGCAACCTGGAATGCATTGCGCATCACGGAGCAAAACCTTTAGTGCGTCCGGAAGTTTTTCCTTCTGATGAAGACCGGGCGAAAGTGGAGCCATATACTCACGGATCCTTTTACACGCTTGCACCGGCTTCGGTTTGGTTCACGAAACAGCTTCCCGAGAAGAAGTGGATCGAACTGGCTAATAACCTCAAAAAGAAAGGGAATGTTTACCTCGTGGGTGGCCCTGCCGATTTTGAATTGTGCCAACGCATCCTGGAAGCAGCAGACTTACCGAAAGAAAATAACCTGGCCGGTAAATTGAATTTGTTGGAATCCTGTGCTTTGTTTGAAAAGGCAACCCGTTGTTTTGTGAATGATTCCGGTCCACTGCACATGGCAACAGCTGTGAATGCTCCCGTAACGGCTTTCTTCTGTGCAACTGTTCC
>DJFP01000081.1:0-3564 GCA_002432565.1 Flavobacteriales bacterium UBA5869 | reverse complement strand
CCCCACAATTTTATATCCCCACAAATTTTATATCCCCACAGATTTTTTACTTAAGCGGCAGGCTCACCCGGATGGTGGTCCCTTTCCCGATCTCGGAATGTACCACGTAAACCTTTCCTTTGTGGTATTCTTTCACAATCCTTTTTACCAGTGAAAGCCCCAGTCCCCAACCGCGTTTCTTGGTGGTGTAACCCGGCTCGAAGATCGATTTGAACTGTTTGGGCAGCAATCCTTTCCCGGTATCGGAAATTTCAATGTAAACACGTTCCGGAACGGTTTTGATGGTAACATCCAGTTTTCCTTTGGATTCCATGGCGTCAACCGCATTGCGGATAATGTTTTCCATCACCCATTCCATCAGCGACTTATTGTGGCTGACCATGACCGGTTCGTCCGTGAAATGCGTGGTCATTTCCACTTTTTGTGAAATACGCGGACGCAGGTAATCCATTACATTTTGGACCGTGATGCGGATATCACTTTGGGTTAAATGGGTTTCCGATCCGATCTTGGAAAAACGCTGTGAAACCACATCCAGCCGTTCGACGTCTTTTTGCATTTCGGCAATGATATTCTGATCCACATCCTGTGTTTCGAGTAATTGGATCCAGGCCATCAAAGAAGAAAGCGGCGTTCCAAGCTGGTGGGCTGTTTCCTTTGCCATTCCAGCCCAAACCTGGTTTTGCTCTGCTTTCCGGAAAGTGCTGAACAGCAGGTAGCCGATGAAGATGAACAGGCCGATGATCAGGAACTGAATGTAGGGGAAGAACTGCAGCTGTTTTAGTTCTCCCGAATTATCGAAGTACAACAGGTTTACCTCATCTGCACCAAAAGAGATCTTGATCGGTTCGTTGACTAATTCCAGGGAATGCAGCGTTTTCTTCAGGTTTTCCGGGGAAGTTTTTTCCTTCGGAAGGTTGCTGGAGATGAGTGAGTCATTGCTTTTGTCCATGAGGATCACCGGGATCAGTTTGGAGTCGTTGATCAATTCATTGTTGAAAGCGGTGATCAGGGAATCGCGTTCTTTTTCCAGCTGGATGGTGCGTTTGGTATCCGTGTAGAACGAAGTCATGGTCAATCCTTCCACCACTTCAATGCGGAAAGGCTGGTGTTTTTTCTCCCAAATGGTTGTCAGGACCAGCAAACTGTCTTCAAATTTCCGGATCAGTTCTTTTTTCGAGGCTTCCGGGTAGAGGACACGCAGATCTGCCGTGTCAAAGTCGATATTGGTATAGCTGGAGATCTGGTTGTGGTCGTCTACCAAAATCACCGGGATATCCTTGTTCTCGTCAATGATACTGATCGGAAAGCGGTAATCCGGGAAACAGTTGATATCTGCAGGTTCCTTGGAGATTTCTTTCGTGGCATCCAGGTACAATTTGATCTTCCGGCGTTCATACCCGCGCAATTGCCGGAAAGCACGATTGGTAAATTCGACCAGTTCGGCTTTTTTCTTGATGGCATCCGCCCATTGTTTTGCCCGCAGTCGTTCGCGGTCGGATACCTTTTGCACGGTTGAATTGGATACCCACAAGGAAGCAGCTACGGTAATCAGGGCGATCACCAGCAGCACGATTTTCCACTTCTGTTTGTTGGAGTATAAATTCATGATTTACGAATGTAATTAAAAACGGGGTTTTTGGTGTGAAATTGTTCTCAATTCGATTTTCTACTTCCTCCCCCTTGCGTCCCTCCCGATGAGTTCCTGTCGGGACAAGCTCTCCAAAGGGGGAAACCTAAGATCACCCTTAAAAAAACAATCCGGCTTCGAACTATTCAATGGCTTGATCTCAAATTCTGTCTTCAGCAGGGAAATTGAAATCTCCCCCTTGGGAGGGGGATAAAAGGGGGAGGACTTTAATTTGTAATTAATCTGAATTAGTCATTTAGGAATAGAAAAACGCTTTTTCATTACTTTTGCGCGTGAATAACTAGAAATAAAAATGGCTGACTTTTTTTACCAGGAACCGTACCCGATCCAAAAGGATACGACCGAATACCGCAAAGTTTCTTCTGATTTCGTAACTGTTGAAAAGATCGGGAACCGGGAAGTACTGAACATTGATCCGAAGGGATTGGAATTCTTAGCACAGGAGGCATTGGCGGATGTTTCTTTTTACCTGCGAACTTCCCATTTGGAGAAACTGCGTGCTATTTTGGACGACCCGGAAGCTACGGATAACGACCGTTTTGTGGCTTACAACTTGTTGCAGAACGCAACGATTGCTGCGGAAGGACAACTTCCTTCCTGCCAGGATACGGGAACTGCGATTGTGGTTGGTAAAAAAGGGGAAGATGTGTATACCGGCGTAAATGATGCCGAATACCTTTCCAAAGGAATTTACAATACTTACCAGGAGCGCAACCTGCGTTATTCGCAGATCGTGGCTTTGGATATGTTTGAAGAGAAGAACTCGGGTTCCAATCTTCCGGCACAAATTGATATTTATGCAAGTCAGGGGGCGAAGTACGAATTCCTGTTCTTAGCGAAGGGTGGAGGCTCGGCAAACAAAACGTTCCTTTACCAAAAAACGAAATCTTTGCTCAACGATGCTTCTTTGGAAGAGTTTATCAAGGAAAAGATCAAAGATTTGGGAACTTCTGCTTGTCCGCCGTACCATTTGGCGTTTGTAGTGGGAGGAACTTCCGCTGAGGCGAACCTGGCAGCTGTGAAAAAAGCTTCTGCAGGGTATTACGACCAACTACCGACGGAAGGAAACATGGGAGGCCAGGCTTTCCGTGATCTGGAGTGGGAAAAACGCGTGCAGAAGATTTGCCAGGAAAGTACGATCGGGGCACAGTTTGGAGGAAAATACTTTACGCACGATGTGCGCGTGATCCGTTTACCGCGCCACGCAGCATCCTGCCCGGTTGGATTGGGAGTTTCCTGTTCTGCCGATAGAAATATCAAAGCAAAGATTACCAAAGAAGGATTGTTTGTAGAGCAATTGGAGAAAAACCCGCGCCGTTTACTGCCTGAAGTTCCGCCGCATTTGGAGCCGCCTGTAACGATTGATTTGGATCGTCCGATGGCTGAAGTACTGGCTGAATTGTCCAAATACCCGATCAAAACGCGTTTGAAACTGAACGGAACATTGATCGTTGCCCGCGATGCCGCGCACGCACGGATCAAAGACATGCTGGATGCAGGTCAGCCGATGCCGGAATACTTTAAGAATCACCCGGTATATTATGCCGGTCCTGCGAAAACACCGGAAGGAATGCCGTCCGGAAGTTTCGGGCCAACAACGGCAGGGCGTATGGATTCCTACGTGGACTTGTTCCAAAGCATGGGCGGAAGTATGATCATGCTGGCAAAGGGAAACCGTTCGAAAGATGTTACGAACGCGTGTCAAAAATATGGCGGATTCTACCTGGGATCTGTGGGTGGTCCGGCGGCGATCTTAGCCAAAGAGAACATCCTTTCCGTGGAACTGGTCGATTTCGAAGACATGGGAATGGAGGCTGTGAGAAAGATTACTATCAAGGATTTCCCGGCGTTTATCATTACGGATGATAAAGGGAATGATTTCTTCGCGAATTTGTAGTCCTAACTAAATATGG
>DJFP01000057.1 GCA_002432565.1 Flavobacteriales bacterium UBA5869 | reverse complement strand
TGGAACCGGCTTTTTACAGTAAATGCTGCCGGGGAAAGCAGTGAGTCACTGATTTATCAGGAAATGGATGAGAATCCAATTAACGGAATCTGTTATTACAGGTTGAATCAATATGACCTTAACGGTACAAAAACATTTTTGAAAATGATTTCTTTCAACAATAAAATGGAGATCGGTGAAAACGATATTCGGGTTTTTCCAAATCCGGTGAATGATCGTTTCCGGGTATTCGGTAATAAATCAGAACTGGAAGGTCTTCAGGTTTTCAATTCCATTGGCGAGGATATCTCCGGAAATTTGACCATGAACGCTCTGGACGGATTCACAGAAGTTGTTTTCAAAAATCAGATCGAAGGTGTTCTCATCCTAAAATCCAAAACAAATTCTCAAATCCTGATCAAAAAATAACTATTGATAATTTTCCACCATTGCCCGGATACGGTCAATGATGTGGGTACGCAGTAATTCAGGTTCTGTCACGATGATTTCACCGCCGTAACTTAAAATACTCCGGATCAATTCTTCCGATATATACACTTTCATTTCGAAAGTTGTCCTGTTTTTCCCTTCCTTGATAATTTTTTGTGAAGCGTGAAAGGGCTGTGATTCAATGTATTTTGCCGCAATATTATCTGCTTTGAAAACAACCGTTTCAGGTTTGCCGTTGCTTGCAGTAATACCAATAGCGTGTTCAAAGAACTGGTCAGGATTAAAAGTTACCGGCGAGCGGAACGCTTCTTCTGAATTTTGAAGATCGTAAATACGGTCTAATCCATAGGTAATTATTCCCTCTTTAATAAGGTCGTAACACAATAAATACCAGCGATTTCGGTATTCTTTCAATAAAAGCGGCAGCACTTTACGTGCTTTTCGTTTTTGAGTCTGGAAACTTTCGTAATCAAAATAGATGACCTTTCCTTCTTTTATTGCATTTAAGATGGGATTTAAAAATTCACTTCCCCGGGAAGAAACCGGTGTTTCGAATTCCACAAAACGGTCGATGGATTTATCATTGATATCGTTGGAAATGTTTACACGGTCAACGATCTTATCAATTGCAAAACCAAACTGCTTAAACATTCCGACATCCTTAAACTGACTTAAAGTATTTGCCGCAAAACGGATTGCCTCAATATCAGACTCATTGAGCGGAATTTCATCCAGGGAAAATTCAGGATCGCTGTAATAATAGCCATTATATCTTTTGGAATACTTAATCGGCGCGTCATGCTCCATTTTCATGGCAAACATGTCCTTTTCAATGGTCGAATCACAAATATTTGCTCCATCCACACTTCCGAACAGTGCTTCTTCACAAGCCTCACGTAATTGTGCTTTGGTCGGATAAGGTTTATAATTATTTCTCAGTGCACGATCAATAATCCGGAATCTCAACAAGGCATTCTTAATATGCGGCATAACAACAAAACTTTCAATCTAAAGTATCAAAAAAAACTCAATTGAACTTAGAATGGCGTTCATCAATTGCAAATTCGATAAACAAACCGAAACCTCTACCGGAATTCAAATACGTGTATTTTGCGTCTAACTGCTGGATAAAAGCACTGATTATTTCTACACCTGTTGATGATTGTTCTAAAAATTCCGTTTTCCCCTTGTATCCGATTCCATTGTCTTTTACAAGAAGTTCATAATGCAGATCTTTCCCCTTCTTATTCTTTAATTCGATCTCTATCAATCCTTCTTCCTGTTTGACAAAAGCGTGTTTGTAAGAATTTGAAAGCAGCTCGCACATGATCAATCCAACCGGCACTGCGTAATCAATTGCCAGGTTGATTTCTTCCACATTCACTTTTACTTCGATATGCTTGTTATAACTGGAGAACGATTCAGCCATTTGCGAGATCAATTTATTCAGGTAAGCGCCCATTTCCACATACGCGGAATCATTATTCAAATGAAGCTGATTGTGAATCAATGCGATAGCCCGGATACGCTCCTTGCCTTCTTCCAGAATACGCAAGGCCTCCTCGTCGTGAACATTGCGCGACTGCAGGTTCAAAATACTGGAAACAACCTGCAAATTGTTTTTTACCCGGTGATGGATTTCTTTTAAAAGACTTTCCTTCATTGCCAAAGCATTCGAAATCTCCTTATTCTTGTCATCAATTTCCTCTTTTTGAAGTTGAAGCACCCGGTTCGAGTCGCTTTTTTGGCGAATAAACAGATAAGAAATACTGATGATCACCACAATACTCATCAGGATCAGAATCAGGATCAACCGCAGCTGCTGGTTTTTACTGCGCTCCTCCTCGAGCAAATATTGGTTCGATTCGGTTTGAAAATCTTTTTCCAATTCAAAAACCAGGTTTTCACTGCGCAGGTTTTCCAGCAAGTCATCAACCTCATTTCTCCTCACCGAATAATAATAGGACGAGTCTTTATTATTTTTCAATTCGTAGTAATATTCCAGGCATCCGTAAACCTGGAACAAATCACGTAGTTCTGTTGATTTTTCATTCTTAAGGACTGTGTCAAAATAAGGTTTTGCGAGATCCAGCCTATTCGTATACAGATAAATTTCACCCAAACTCGCATTTGCATATTGTTCGGCATACTTCCAATGATTGATTCGTGAGAGCTTTTTGGCAAACAGAAATTCCTTAAGAGCTTTATCCGTATTACTGTTAAAGAAATAAACCTGACCGGCAGAATTTGCAACCTGGAAACTATAGGCCGCACTCATTTTCTGCGTCAGTAGTTTAGCCTCCCGGATATGAATTAATGCCTTTTCATAATTGCCTTTTTCACTATAACAGTTGGCAAGTACCAGGCGGCATTGAAGCAACAGGTATTTATCGGATTTATCAGATTCATTGAGAATTTTCGTGGCTTTCCGAATCAACAGATCGTAATCCTGTCCCAAACTCTCATACACAGCGTTGTAGAGTTCGAGGTATAATTTATCCTGTTTTTTGACCTTAAAGAAAAACTGGAACCGCTTGGCTTTATTGAGTTCGAATTTTACCCGTGCATAATCGCCGTAAGCACTAAAAAATTTGATTTTCTTAATCGTAAGACTATAGTCAACCTCAGCATTATGCAAACTTCCGTATTTGTTATCCAGAAACCGAAGTGTTTCATTGGCCTTTGAGATATCTACGATCATTTCTTCACGCAGTCTTTGTATTTCCCGGTTGAATACTTTGCGATCGTATTTTTTTTGCTGGGAGAAAACCGATAACGAACAATGAACGAACAGAAAGACTAAAAGCCAATGTTTTTGTTTAACTAAAAGTAGACTTTCCACTGATCGAATCATAAGTATAGGGAATAGCAGCTTTCATGACCAATTTAAGGAATAATTTCACATAAGATAGGTTTTCAACAAATCTTTTTGAGAGGCCTTTACTAAAAAAAGCTGCTAATTCAATAACAATCGAGATTCTATCGATCCTTACGCGTTAACGACGTCTTTTTTTTTGTCGTAGCCAAATAATTCGTAGTACTTAATTGCTTTAACAACATTTTCAGGAACATCCTGCTCCCAGCTTGTAATTCCTGCACGAATTTTTGACAATACGTCATCAGAAAGGATTTTCAATGCTTCCGGATCAAAATTTGAAATAGATTCCAGTTTATTATTATCCTGAAGGAACTGTACCAAACCATGTAAATGCTTCGGAATCGTCAATTGCTCCAAAGTATACAATTCTCCCGTGTCAACATTAAGAGCCGGATACACATACATTTTTACATTGTGTCCGAACCCGATTCCGAAAGCTTCCAGCAAACCACCCGGCAAATTGTCGTAATAACGCTCATCAAAAATGGTATGCAGGTTATAAATTCCGGCGATAACACCCATTTTTTGGCCGCGTGCAATCGTTGCCAGGTAATCCAGCATTTTGTAATGTTTCAAATAATTCGAAATCATCACGGTATATCCAAGGGATTCCAACAATTCGGCGCGATCAATAAAATCCTTGTCAGAGATTTTTCCATCTGCTGTCAAATCCTTCAAAGTCAACTCGAAAATCACCGATAAATTATCTTCGCGAACACCGTCTTCTTTCAGGAACTGTTCAGTTCCATGTGCAATCATATCCAAATGCACTTTCGTAACCGGACGGAAACGACCACGCATCAACAAAATATTCTTTTTGTATAAAGCTGCCGCAGGCTGCAGAACTGTACCACACAAGTCAAACATAGTTGCATCGGTCATTCCTCTTTTCACCAGGTTCAATGCAATGATACGGTTGTCGACCAAACCTAAATCCGGTCCGGAAACACGCAGCATATCAACTTCCACACGGTCTCTTGGAATACGGTGTACCAAATTCGTTAAGAATTCATCCAAATCATCGGTAGAAAAATAAGCTGCATGGATCAGATTCACCCCCAAAATACCAAGCGCTTCCTGTTGTGCTTTGTGGGAATTATCGTGCATTTTCACGTGCAGGATAATATCATTGAACTCGCCTCCCTGTTTTAACTGGAAACGTAATCCAACCCAACCTTGTCCCTGGTTGGTTTTGTGATAGTTTAAAGATTCAACGGTATTACAAAACGCGAAAAAACGAGCAACTTCCTGCTTTTTAGGAAGACGTTCACACAAAGTATTGTACTCGGTAGTAAGCATCGTCGTTAAACGCTCTTCGCAAACATACCTGGATGCAGCACCATACATCGCATCCGACACTTTCATATCATATGCCGACTGCGTATACGCAATGGTACCGGAACTACCCCCCGCTTTAAAAAAGTTGGCTGCAACTTCCTGTCCCGCTCCAATTTCAGCGAAACAACCATAAATGTCACTTGTTAGATTAATTTTCAAGGCTTTCTCCTCGGTGGTTAATCTTCTTTCGTCTACCATTTCTTCCATATCACTTGTACAAATGTACTAACAATTAGACTTACTTCGTTAAGGGTTTAACGGTTTAAAGTCAGGATTAGTTACAAAATTATGATCTGTTAACGTTAATAAAAAGGCTTTCAACTGATTACGCTGTTCAGAATCCAGTTGCACCCCACCCTGGCTTGCAAATTCCATCAGCGGATCTATTGTTGCGGAATGCTGAATTCCAGTTGAATAATGCTCGATAACATCGTCCAGTGTCGCAAATCTTCCATCATGCATATAAGGTGCTGAAAGTGCAATATTTCTTAGAGTCGGAACTTTGAATTTTCCGTTATCATTCGGATTATTCGTAATCGCTCCTCTGCCCAAATCCGAGAAAACAGCATCCAATCCGTTATTGGAAAATTTCTGCACCTGCATCAATGTCCCGTTATGACAATGGAAACAATCTGCCCCGTTCAGGCTTTTAAACAAGTCAAAACCGGCCCATTCCTCGGATGTAACTGAATTTTTGATTGCCAATTCGGAAGAAGTAAGCGGGATATTGTTTGCAAACTTGTACATGACATCATACTTCGATTCTCCGGAAATCATAGTGCGCAAAAATTGGGCAAGTGCTTTCGCTACATGNNAGGTGCATTTCCACCGGATTCGGAACAGGTTCCAGGATTTGCTCTTCCAAAGTATGCGCCCTTCCGTCCCAAAAGTAACTGGTCTGCCAGCCAAGATTAACCAATGCCATGGAATTTCTCACCCCGATTGCACCGTTTACTCCCTGTGAGAATTGATTAACATCCGCAAAAGCTGCATCCGGTGCATGACAAGATCCGCAGGAAATCGTATTGTTTAAAGACAATTGCTTTTCATAGAACAACATTCTTCCAAGCAAAACACCTTCTTCCGTTATCGGATTATCCGTAGGAATATTCATTTGCGGAAAATGACTCGGAATCCTCAGACTATACGGCGTAGGATCGTAACCGACCTTTGCTTTCGTACATGCCAGGAAGAAAACCAGTAAGGACAATATTCCAATGAAAAAACGACTCATAATGCACTGATTGAGGCTGAGAAGTTTTGACGTGCTTTTTCGGTTAACGCGCTTTGAGAAACCATACTGTGCGTCGTGAATTCGGTTTTTACATCAATCGGGCTAGCACTATTTTCGAAGAAATTCTTCAGATCGATTTTCAACCACGCTTCATTCACGGTTGAGCTCAGAGCCGACCAGGTAAGATTACTAATTGTTTTATTGGTGAAATACGGATCTGTACCCACATGGTAAACCAGGTTGTGATCACAGTTCGTTATTCCGTCGATAATCGTATCCACTTTTGCTTCTACTTTGAAAAAAATGTATCCCGGATTCCAATCCCAATGCATGTCGTTTGCAATGGAAATATTCAAAGGATTCGTATTTGGAAAAGTGCTTGGATCATTGTGATTGATTGAGCTCGGAACACCGATTCCAAATTGAATGGAAGAAGGATTGGCAACTACCTGGTTTGACTGGAATATCAGGTTTCCTGTTTCCCGAAAATTGAATAACGAAACATCTTTCATGACACTTCCGCCTGATTCGATTCCAGAGAAATAAGCTTTTAACTCGGTAAATTTGATTTGAAAACCATTGCTCATGGTGTAAACAGAATCCAACATCAAATTGGTATTCCCAAAAACCGGTTTCATCGACAACTTACTTTGTTGAACCACTGGAGTCGGCGTATCAACCAAATCATCCTTCTTCTTTTTGCACGAGAACAAGGCAATACATGCTAGCAACGCAAGAATCGAAAAATGTTTCATTCAGTTGTTTTCCCAAATTTAAGCCAATGAACAGAGAATTCCTAAAAAATCAGGAAGTGTCCAAGGGATTTTCGGTAATTTCGAAGGATTATTGATTGACCGGTATGAATTCGGATGTAAACAAGCCTTTTTTGATCGTAAACGCCTCAGCAGGAAGTGGTAAAACGTACAATTTAGTGCGCAATTATCTCCGTTTGCTGCTTTCTGAAAATGACGACAGGGCCGAGATCAGCCAGATTATGGCGATGACCTTTACCAATAAGGCAAGTATTGAGATGAAATCACGGATTATGAGTGATTTGAACAAACTTGCCAATGGAAAAGAGGAAACAAACAGTTACCTGGAAGAAATCGCCGGTTTCGTCGGAACAACTCCGGAATCAATCCGAACAAGGGCACGCGTAGTACTTCGAAAGATCCTNNCATCAATACGAAGATTTCAATGTGATGACCATTGATAAATTCAATTTACGATTGATCCGCTCTTTTGCACGGGATCTCGACCTTCCGGAAACATTCGAAATTTCACTGGATGACACGCTTATTTTAGAAAAAGCAATCGATGAGCTTTTGAGTAATATTGATGCAAAAAATCAAACAAAGCTCTACCAGCTTGCTTTGAATTTCGCCAAATCGAACCTGGAAGAGGAAAACGACTGGAACCTGAAGAAAATACTTTTGTCGAAAGCCAAAGTACTGACCAACGAAGGGTATTTCCAGATTATCCGTACACTTTCCAAAACGGATTTCAACAAAGAGCAATTGGACCTTTGGAAGCTGCAGTTTAAGGCTGAAAAAGAGGAATTTATGGTCCGGTTTAATTCACTCAATCGTTTACTTTCGGAGACAGGCGCGAATGCAGATCAGTTTTATAGAAAATCACAAACTTTCAACCCAATTTCCAAATTATTAAGACTTGAACCTGAACCGATTTCCTTTTACAGAGAAAAAAACAAGAATATTACCGAAGCTCATTATAAAAATGTTCTTAAAACCATAGAAGCTCAAACAGAGGTTGAATTTTCGCCTAAATACCTAGCATTTTTAGACTATTTAGATGAAAAAGCTCCATCCTGGATTGAACTGGACTTCAAAATCCAGCAGTTCCACTTACTTTCAATACTGAAAGAACTGGCACTCAGCATGGACGATATCCGGAACAAGGAATCCATTATTCGCGTCAGTGAATTCAATAAACTAGTCGCCGAGCTGGTTCAAAATGAAGATGCTCCATTTATCTACGAGCGTTTGGGATCGCGTTTCAATCATTTCTTTCTGGATGAATTCCAGGATACTTCACGTCTGCAATGGCTGAACATTGTACCTTTGATACATAATTCATTAGGCGGAAATTACTTCAATTTTATCGTAGGTGACCCCAAGCAGTCCATTTACCGCTTCAAGAACGGAGTAGCCGAACAGTTTATCGCTTTACCTGAAATCTATAACCCGGAAGAAGAACCATCTATCAAACTGCGCTCTCAATTCTTTCAAAAAATGGGAACGGTCGAAGGATTGGAAGACAACTGGCGGTCGGCAACGGAAATTGTTCATTTCAACAACCGCTTTTTTGAAGAGCTGCTGCAATTCATGCCTGAAAGCGGACAGGAATTTTACAAGCACCTGAAGCAAAATCCGAAAGGCAAGAAAGGCGGCTATGTGGAGCTTTTAATGAATCCGCAAAAAGACCTGGATACTGCTAAATTCACCAACAGTCAATTATTGAAGTGGGTTCAGCAATGCATCGCAGATGGTTACAAACCTCACGAAATTTGTGTTCTCGGAAGAAAAAAACGGGACTGTAACCAATATGCGAACTTCCTGAAATCGAGAGGGTATCAAATTGTATCTTCCGATTCTTTATTGGTGAATAGCGATCAATTCGTGCAATTGGCGATCTGCTACTGCAAATGGAAAGTCAACCGTTTTGATTTTCAGCGTGCTATGCAGTTTGCCTATTTCTATTTTGAGATTTTAGACAAAGAGGATGCCTTTGAGACTTACGGCGCTTGTTTTTGGAAAGATTCCGATTCGAAAGTCTATTTTTCCGAGCAGCTCTTCTTTGAGAACAGCAGGCTGAATGCGGATTTTTTGGATGCCAGTTTTCAAAACATCTATTCATTGCTGGTAGATTTTCTAATGCTGGTTGGTTTGGATTCGATCGAAAACACTTATCTGCAGCAGTTATTAGACCTTGCTTATCAATTCGATATGTCGAACGGTCCGGATTTGATGGAATTCATCAACTATTACGAAAAAAACCGGAGCAAATTCAGCGTACAGCTTTCAGAAAACGAACAGGCCATACAAATCATGACGGCTCACAAATCAAAAGGGCTCGAGTTCCCGGTGGTTATTATCCCTTCCTTTAATTTTTTCAGCGGAAGAAATAATAATGATTCTTTTATGATGGAAATGAATGGCCATGTGATAGAAACAAAAATGAATGGTATTGATACCGCTATTCCGACAATTAAAGTAGAAGCTGACAAGGAGGATGCCGCTCAAACGATGGACGCGATCAATTTATTGTATGTTGCTTTTACACGCCCACAAGATCGTCTTTATGCAATTAATTTAAAAACTCACGGAAACAGCTTTTATCAAAAATTTCATACGATACTTACAAACTTGTTCCCGGAATCTCAGCAAGATGGAATACTCCACTTGAAATTCGGTGAATTTCCGGAAATCAAACATCATTCGCGAAAAAACACCACGGATTACAGTCCTTTATCCATCCGCAACTTTTTATGGTTCCCGGAAATCAGTATTCAATCGACCAAAGAGCAGGAAGAAGACAGTTTAACTACCGAACAACGGATCGGAAAACAGTTCCATTTCATCATGGAAAAATCCCACACGAAAGAAACAGCATTCTCGGCTTTAAACACAGGCCTTTTAAAGGGTGAGATCGAACGGGATTTTGAAGAAAAACTGACTCATTTGCTGGAAGAAGCCTTTTCAAACAAACTCCTGGTTGAATTATTTGAAGGGGGAAAACATTTAAACGAACGCACGTTGATCTTTGATTCCAAAACAAGGTTGAGGCCCGATAAGCTGATCGTTTCAGATCAGCAAACAATCGTGATTGATTTCAAGACCGGGGAAAGAAGTGCAAAGCACGAGAAGCAGGTGCAAGGTTATATGACCGTGTTGGGTCAGATTGGTATGATGAATATCAAAGGGTATTTGTATTACAGCGGTGGATTGGGATTGCTGGAGGTTCCAAAAGCAGACCTTTTCCAAATTTAGCTTTTCAAGCTTACGCAAACGACGACGTAATATTGCGGAATTACGTAAAACATGTTTCTATAGTGAAATCTTACTACTGCTTATCCAAAAACACCACTCCCTCAGCAACACGAAAAACCAGGGAATTTTTATCCATGTCTTCGATCAGCCAGTCGATTTCTTCACTACCAAGGCTATCTTTAATCTTGATCACGTTCTTTTTGGTAATCCTGTAAGTTCCATAAACGGTGTCCTGACCGTAAAAAACAAAAGGGAAACCGGCATCGTTATCCTTGTCTCCCCCTGTAAATTCATAAACTTCCGAATGGTATACATATTCACCATTGTTCTTCAACATTTTGGAGTAATTCCATCTTCCTTCCAGGCGGTCAATCATACGTTGTTTTGCGCAGGAAAAAAGAACAAAAAGTGAAGTGATGAATAAAATGGTACGCATCTTAGATCGTCATTATATCTTTTTCTTTCAGATCTACCAAATCATCCACTTTCTTGATGAAAGAGTTAGTTATAGTCTGAATTTCATTTTCTGCATCTTTGGTCATATCTTCCGAAAGTCCGTCTGCTTTCAGGCTTTTAATCATGTCAATGGCATCTTTGCGGTTATTTCTGATCCCCACTTTTGCATGCTCGCCTTCTGCTTTTGCCTTTTTTACCAAATCACGCCTGCGCTCTTCTGTCAAAAGTGGAATTTGAATAATCAATTGCTCTCCGTTATTCTGTGGATTTAGTCCCAGGTTCGCATTCAGGATTCCCTTTGCAATTTCGTTCAGCATGGAACGTTCGAATGCCTGAACAGTTAATGTACGGGCATCCATTGTATTGATATTTCCAACTTGCTGGATCGGAGTCGGAGAACCGTAATAATCCACCATTACTCCCGAAAGCATGGAAGGTGTAGCTTTACCTGCTCTCACTTTCGTCAATTCACTTTCCAGGTGGTTTAATGATTTCGCATTGGATGATTTCAGATCATCGTAAATTAATTCTAACTCTTCGGTCATAATCTATCTGAATTGAATCTTTAGCTATTAGTTTTTTACAATTGTTCCTACCTGTTCACCTTCCATCAATCGTCTCAGATTGCCCGGAGTATCCATATCGAAAACAATAATCGGCAGGTCATTTTCCATACAAAGTGTGAAAGCGGTCATATCCATTACTTTCAATCCACGGCTATACGCGTCTTCAAAAGTAATTGTATCAAATTTGGTTGCTGTAGGATCTTTCTCCGGATCTGCCGTGTAAATTCCGTCTACACGTGTTCCTTTCAAAATTACATCTGCATTGATCTCGATTGCTCTCAAAGAAGCAGCTGAGTCAGTTGTGAAATAAGGGTTACCCGTTCCGGCTCCAAAAATAACCACACGTCCTTTTTCCAGGTGTCTCACAGCTCTTCTTCTTACATAAGGTTCGGAAATTTCCTTCATTTCGATAGCAGACTGAAGTCTTGTTTGAAGACCAGCAGATTCCAATGCTGCCTGGAGTGCCATGGAATTGATCATTGTAGCCAGCATTCCCATGTAATCTCCATGNNTCTACCCCCAAATTGTGGATTTCCTTGATCTGCTTAGCATACTCACTAAGACGCTGGTTATCAATTCCGAATTGTTTATCTCCCATGAGGGATTCACCACTTAATTTGAGCAGAATGCGACGGTATTTCATAATTATTGAAAGAAGTTGCGCAAATATAGTGGGAATCTTTGAAGATTCGAAAAGGAAAAACCATTTGTGGATGAATAATTCGCTAATTTAGAATGGAAATTCAATTTGAATGGGACTTATCACTTTTAAAACATTCGACAATTCGATCGATGCCCATATCCTTAAGATTAAGCTGGAAAGCGAGGGAATCACCTGTTTTTTGTTCGACGAGAACATTGTATCGGTTAACCCTTTGTATTCACAGCTGGTTGGAGGGATCAAACTGAAGATCAATGAGGAAGATTTGGTCCATGCAAAGAACATTGTATTGGAACTAGAAGAAACGCCGTATACCACAGAAGATGAACAAATAATTGCCTGCCCGAAATGTGAATCTGCCAGAATTGAGTCGGGTCACAAATCGATGAAAAGCGTAGGAGCGGTGCTTTCTGCTATTGCCTCTTTCCTGTTTACCGGAAGGATGTGTACAAGTGTAAGGAATGTGGAAATGAATTTGACGTAAAAAAAACAATCGTAGGGACGCGAGGCATCGCGTCCCACATGTTTTTACAAACAAAAAATCCTGCCCAATGGACAGGATTTCAAAATATTATTAATCGATGTAATTAGTTAAATAGACAAACCGTTAATCACCATTTAATTTGTCTGTACATTACTTGTTTTCCTTTCAAAAACTCTATTAATACAAACCTTTCTTTTTCAGATAATTGAACATTTATTAATTGCGATTCACTTCCTGTATCTGCATCATACTTCTCATTAGAAATTTCCTTTCCATCAACAGGATCTATAACAAGATTATAAAAGGAATAAGATTTTTCTGCTTTTCTGGAAAAACTAACAAAGTGGACATCATTTTTCGAATTGGCCGTAAAATCAGCTATGAACAGATTCAATTTTCCATTATTTTCATAAGGGAGAATGGATCGAATAGTCCCTACTTCGGAAACAATAGGTTTAATCCATTCCGAACCTCCTGATTCATCTAATTTTATAAGATAACACAAAGAAAATGACTTGTAAGCACCGGTTAAGTACACCATTGCATAGTTGACATCCCCTACATTCATTAGTCCTACATACGGAAAAAGTTCTCTCGCCTCATTCCAAATATCTCGTGTTGGTTTTTTCCTCTCTTCGACGAAATACTTTTTGGCATCTGTATCTAATTGATAAATATCTTCATCTTGCAATATTTTAACCTCATTGGTAATTATCTGTCCAGCTTCATTCCATTTCACAATACCATAGCCGTGATCATCTGAATCAGATTTAGCGAGAAACACCCAGGAAAGTTCTTTTTTCTTTTTGTCATAAGCAAAATCACCGATTAATCTCCATACATTTGTTTTTGGACTAAGGTCAATCGGCTCGAACCACGTTGGCTCACCATCATCAGTTACTTGCAAAACCTTTATGATTTTCTCCTGAGGGAAGAAAAATGTCAGACTTCCATCATCGTGTGATTTGAGATTATAACATTCCTTACAGGAAAGCATAGCTATATTCTGATCAGATACAACAACTTTTTTTAGTTCTTCGAAGTCTTTTGACAGATATGAAATCGTGCAAACATCTTTTATGAGTTCCACAAAAGCAAATCCATCCGGCATTTCCACCAAACGCACACGCATAAAATCAGGCATATTAGTGCCAAAAGAGTGAGTGGCAAGTGTTTTTTCTTTGCCCAAAACTTCCATTGTACGTGCACTTCTGTTTCGGAGCACAAATGTATGTTGCGAATTTGGAAACCCTTTTGCAAGATAAACTACAAACTCTGTGATCGTATCCCCTGAATAATAGCATTCCCGGATCACTCCTTCATTGGGTTTAATTTTTTTATCTGTAAATGCCAGTCCTGATTTTAATGCGGCATATTTATAGAAACTAAAAGCTACATTCAGGGTGTTTAGATAGGGAGAATAACTCAGAATGATCTGATCGGAACTGATAGATATATCATGCGCCTGGCTGAGATACTTTGGGGCCGGATATGTCCCCAAATCTTTATAATCCTGGCTTTTCGCAATAAAAGACAAGGTGATCGAGATGATTAAAATGTTTATTGATTTCATACGTCAAAATTAACCATTCGATTGAATTTCCCCCGAAATAAAACAAAAAATCCTGCCCAAACGGACAGGATTCCATATTTTCAATTTCCGATGAGGATTAGCTCAAAGAGAAACGTTTGAATTCAGTAACAGTCAACCCGTTTTCTGTAGAATCAAGGAACTGCTCAACAGTTACTTTGTTGTCACGGATAAACTCCTGGCTCAACAAAGTGTTTTCTTTGAAGAATTTAGTCAAACGACCCTGAGCGATTTTCTCAGCCATATCAGCCGGTTTTCCTTCCTGGATTGCCAACTCTTTACCAACTTCGATCTCACGCTCGATTGTACGTGCATCAACTCCGTCCTTGTTCAAAGCGATCGGGTTCATTGCAGCAACCTGCATTGCAACCTGGCGACCAGCTTCAGCAACTGTTTCACCACCTTTGTTCAAAGCAACCAAAGTAGCCAACTGGTTTCCAGGGTGGTTGTAAGCAACAACAGTGTCACCTTTAACAACAGCATATCCTGACAAATCCAATTTCTCACCGATAACACCAACCTGCTCAGTAATTTTCTCCTCAACAGTTAATTTGTCATCGTACTTCAATCCTTTCAATTCTTCTGCAGTTGCAGGAAGGTTGTTCATAGCGATATCAACCAAAGATTGAACGAAGTTACGGTAAGTATCGTTTTTAGCAACGAAGTCTGTTTCACAGTTCAACGTTAACAATACACCTACTTTGTTATCTGCGCTTGTTTGAGCGAAAACCAAACCTTCTGAAGCTTCGTTCTCACCTCTTTTCGCAGCAACTTTTTGACCTTTTTTACGCAGGATATCTACAGCAGCTTCGAAATCGCCGTTTGCTTCAACCAATGCATTTTTACAGTCCATCATACCAGCACCTGTTTGCTGGCGTAATTTGTTTACATCTGACGCAGTAATTGCCATGACTATAAATCTTTTTAAATGTTTATTGCAAATGTATGCCCCGGTTGTTACGCCAGGGCTATTTTACTATTATTCTTTTGTCTCTTCAACTTTAGTTGCTGCTTCCTCTGCAGGAGCCTCATCTTTATCTTTTGTTGAAGTTGCTTTACGATCTTCCAAACCTTCTTTGATAGATCCGCAAATTGCATCCAGGATGATTGCAATAGATTTTGTAGCATCATCATTCGCAGGGATAGGGAAATCAACCAAACGAGGGTCAGAATTCGTATCAACCATTGCAAATGTAGGGATACCCAAACGTTTTGCTTCAGCCAATGCAATATGCTCTTTCAAGATATCAACGATGAAAATCGCTGCCGGTTGACGAGTCATATCAGCAATGGAACCGAAAGTTTTTTCCAGTTTGTCACGCTGGCGAGTCTTGAATAAACGCTCACGCTTGTTCAATGTTTCCCAGGTACCATCCGTTTTCATTTTGTCGATAGACACCATTTTACGGATAGACTTACGTGTTGTTTGGAAATTTGTTAACATACCACCAGACCAACGCTCAGTTACGAAAGGCATGTTGATCGCAGAAATACGATCTGTGATAATTTCTTTTGCTTGTTTTTTAGTAGCTACGAAAAGTACTTTTTTACCCGACTTAGCAATTTGTTTCATTGCCGCACAAGCCTGATCAAGATGTGCAATTGTCTTATTAAGGTCAATAATGTGGATACCTTTTTTCTCGTCAAAGATATACGGCGCCATTGCCGGGTTCCATTTTCTTTTTAAGTGTCCGAAGTGAACACCTGCTTCTAATAAACTATCAAAATTTACTTTAGACATAATGTTTTGTTTTAATTGTTTACGTTCCTTAGTAATCAGCTAACAAAGGGTGTCGGCTCTGCCGATAAGATACTTTGTGCTTGGATACTAAACAACCTTC
>DJFP01000105.1:2401-8532 GCA_002432565.1 Flavobacteriales bacterium UBA5869 | reverse complement strand
CTCTCCGCTTTCCACTTTTTTCAGAGTTGCCGTAATTTCCTTCGCAGATTTGAAGCGGTTGATATAATCCACATTCGCCGGGAAATTCTTGAAGCGTTCCTTAAAGCTTCGTGCGTGTTGATGGCTCAGGATCGTTGTTGGGACCAAAACAGCTACTTGTTTGCTGTCGGCAACCGCTTTGAAGGCTGCACGCATAGCTACTTCCGTTTTCCCGAAACCAACATCGCCGCAGACCAAACGATCCATCGGAGTGTTTTTTTCCATGTCTTCTTTCACAGCCTGTGTTGCTTTCAGCTGATCCGGAGTGTCTTCGTACATGAAAGATGCTTCGAGCTCATTTTGCAGGTAAGTATCCGGTGAAAACGCAAATCCGGGTTGACTTTTGCGCTTAGCATATAATTGGATCAGGTCGAAAGCCAATTCCTTGATGCGTTTTTTGGTCTTTTGTTTCAGCGTTGCCCAGGCCTGCGTTCCCAGTTTATTCATTTTCGGAGCTGCTCCGTCTTTTCCGGTAAATTTCGAAATGCGGTGCAAGGAGTGAATACTCACGTAAAGCACATCGCCGTCTTTGTAAACCAAGCGGATGGCTTCCTGCGGTTTTCCGTTTACATCAATGGTTTGCAGACCGGAGAACTGTCCCACACCATGATCGATATGAGTGACGTAATCGCCTTTCTGCAGGTTATAGATTTCCTTTAAAGTCAGAGCCTGCTTTGCCTGGCGGAAACCTTCCTTCAGCTTGAAACGGTGGTAACGCTCAAAGATCTGGTGGTCAGTATAACAAACCAGTTTCAGCGAAGGCAGGATAAAACCTTCGTGCAAAGCAATGTTCATGGGTTCAAACTCCACTTCTGCGCCAATATCTTCGAAAATCTGGTACAAGCGTTCGATCTGTTTCGGCTGATTGGAAAANNGGCGATCAGATCATCTTTCAACAGGTCGAAATCCTTGTTGAAGGTTGGTTGATGAAGCGTTTCGAATTGAATGACTTCCGAAGCTTTGAAGGCATATTCCGGACCGATCTCCACAACAGCATGCACCGGAAGGCGCTCTTTCCAGTCGGAAGGATGCATGTACAATTCGCTCGGTAAACTGTGTTTGACCGTGTCTTTCGGAAGTGAATCGTAAACGGTTACGGCCTTTTCGTAATCTTTTTCCAGGGCGGCTTTCACCAGGTCATTGGATGCCAGCCAAATAGTCGTTTGCTTCCCGATGAATTCCAGGAAAGTCCCGGTTCCGTTTAAAACCAACTGGCGCTGCACATTCGGGACCACCGAAAAATGCGTATGAGTATTGATCGATAACTGGGAAACCGGGTCAAAAGTCCGGATCGAATCCACCTCATCTCCGAAGAATTCAACACGGAAAGGCTGGTCATTCGAAAAAGAGAAAATATCGACAATTCCTCCGCGGATGGAGAACTGTCCGGGCTCATACACGAAATCCACGCGTTCGAATCCGTATTCCAATAAGAATTCATTAAAAAAATCAATGGAATAGCTTTTCCCGCGCTCCACACGCATGGTGTTTTCAGAAAGTTTCTTCTGAGTCGGCACGCGTTCGAACAAAGCCTGCGGATAAGTAACTACCCATGTGTTCTTCCCGGTATTGATCTTTTCCAGTACTTCGGCACGCGCCACCACATTCGCATTGTCTGTTTCCTCCAGTTGATAAGGCGTGCGGTAAGAAGCCGGGTAAAAGTAAATGTGTTTATTGTCCGGGTACAATTGTTCCAGGTCGTTGAGAAAGTAAGCGGCTGTTTCTTTGTCTTCTAAGATGAATAAATGATTTCCCGGAACCTGNNCCTTTGAGTTTTTTGAATCGTTGTAAAAATTGTGCCTGGTCCATATTTTGAATAAACAGTTTAGGGGACACAGCGCACTGTACCCCCTTATAAAAGTTGGTACAAAGTTCGTGAATTTTTCCTGGAATTGATCCGTGGTAGCGGCGGAAAATTTTCCCCACTACTTATGTTTTACTTTTTTGAAACCATTTTTTTCAAAATGAAAAAAGTTTGAAAACCTTTTTTATCCAAATCCCTTTAAAAACAGGCTTTTCATTTTTTGGCACAACATTTAATAGGACTTTGGCACGAACGAAAATGAAGAGATTATGAAAACGACATATTTTGTGGTGTTGGCATTAGTGGGAATGTTGGGGATTTCAACTGGGTGCAAGAAGAAAGAAGGAACAAGTCAAATGACTGTGAAGATGGTGGACGCGCCCGGTGATTTCCAGCAGGTAAATGTAGAAGTGTTGCAGGTTCAGGTTCATCACGATGGGCAGGGCTGGATCAACCTTCCTACCGTTGCAGGAGTTTATGACTTATTGACTTTACAGAATGATGTTTCTGCAACCCTTGTAAATGCGGGAACGCTTCCTTCCGGAGATTTACAGCAATTGCGCCTGGTACTGGGAGATGAAAACAATGTGATGGTAGACAGTTTGTACTATCCTTTAGCAACGCCTTCAGCACAGCAATCCGGATTAAAAATTAATTTGAACTCCAATTTCGCACCGAATACGCAGTATGAACTGGTACTCGATTTCGATGCGGAGAAAAGTATTGTGATCCAGGGAAATGGGTCTTATTCCTTAAAACCGGTTATCCGCGTTTTATCGATCAATCCTCTTTAGGTGTGGTGTAATAAGTAGTAGTAGTATGTCCACAAAAAGCCATTCGTCTCCACGAGTGGCTTTTTCTTTTTAGGTTAGATCAGACTTCTTGCTTTAATCAACGTCTTATCTCTTCGAATCATCCAATTGCTCCGATCCGTCAATAAAACGATCATTTAACCAACTATAATTGCGACCCCGGCGTTCAGTGTTATTATTCACTTAATAACTCAATTATGAAAGCTATCATTACTTCACTTCTAATCCTGGGATCGGGCGGAGCTGTATTCGGACAAGGTTCCCTGACTCTGACAACCACTAATGACAACGTTAAGTTTTCTGTTTCAAACAATGGAATGTTTTTTAGCAATCCCAATACAACCGGTGGATACTTTGTGCCAAAAGACAGTATGGTAAGCGCCATCTATTCCTTGGCATTTATGGCTACAGGAACGGATATCAATGGAAATCTCAAAGGTGCTGTTTCTCAATTCATGTATTCGGATTTTTCTCCGGGACCATATTTGTCGAATGCAGTCAACTACAATGCTCAATCTTACCTGGATAAATATCAATCCTCTATCTGGGGCATTAACAAAATCCAAATTGATAATCACATAGCACATTGGATGGACCCGGGTTACGTGGTTCCCCCTTTTATTAGTGTTTGGCCCGGAAATGGAAATACCGGCAACGGTGAAAGTCAACTTCTTGCCCCATTCCGTGATTTGGACGGAGACCACATTTATGAACCTGAAAGCGGAGATTATCCGTTGATTCGCGGAGACAGGGCTATTTATACCATTATCAATGATGGAAAAGGTGCGCACCCTTCGGGGTTGGACCAGGCAGGAATAGAAGTGCATATGATGTTCTACCAATACAACGATTCTACTGATGCTGCTTTAACAAATACCGTTTTCTTCCAAACAACTGTTTTCAACCGAGGAACCAACTTTATGAATGATTTCCATGTGGGTCATTTGGCTGATTTCGATCTGGGTAATCCATACGATGATTATATCGGAACAGAACCGGGAAGAAACCTGATCTATGTTTATAATGGTGATCTGAACGATGAGAATTTCTCCGGAAAACCCGGCTACGGTGCATATCCGCCGGCAGCGGGAATCCTGACCCTCGACGGAAATTTAAGCTCCAATATTCTGATTACAGATGCCGCCGGTTTCAACACACCTTCGAAATACCATAACGCCTTAAAGGGTCTTTTACCGGATGGAAGTCCATTGCTCGACGATAACAATCAGCCAACCACTTATGTTTACAACGATATTGATCCGACTATAGGATGGAACGAGTTTACCGGCATTCCCAATCCTCCCGGAGACCGCAGAACAGTTGCCGCGCACGACGAGGTTGTTTTTGGTCCGGGAAAGGTTCTCTGTTATAACAATGCGGCCATTTTTGCCAGAAGTTATGAAGGAAACTTAACTTCAAGTGTGGACAGCTTGTTCCATGTTGCCAACCACATCCAGCATTTCTACAGCGAACAGAATTTCTATTGTGAAACTCAGTTCCTGGGATTGCAGGAAGAAGAAAAGCTGGCTGTTTCCATCTATCCGAATCCGGCCAAAGAGCAGATCACAGTGGAAGGTATAACCAACGGGAATTACCGCATCATTACTTCAGATGGGAAGGAGGCACAAGCCGGAAGCCTGGAAAATCCGATTATACAATTAAGTTCACTAAAAGAAGGCTTTTATGTGCTTGAAATTACCGCAAGCGGAAAATATGACCGGAAATCTTTTGTAAAAGAATAGCGTCAGATAATTTTTTTTACGTTCGGAAACCCTTTGGAAACAGAGGGTTTTTTCATTTTCCGAAAAAAGTTTCGAAAAAATAATCATTTGGAATGAACCTTTGACAAACGGCTGAGTAATCCTTTTAGAAACCAAGAAGTCGAGCGCGCAGATTTTTTTAATTTAAGCACATGAAACACTTATTTATCGGACTTACTTTTTTAACCTGCTTCAACTCCTTTTCCCAGAAAGATGGAGCAGCTAAACCGGAAACCGTTCATAGTATAGCGAAAGAAGAACGAGAAATCAAATGGTACGAAGACCAGCTGAAACTCTGGAAAGCGGAAGTAGATAAAAATCCAAAGAACGGAACTGCCTGGACGAATTACTATGCTTCCGCAAGAGCGCTTCGAAACACAACTCCACACGGATCAGAAGAGCGAAAAAAATACACCGAACTCTGCGCACAAATCCCGGCAGAAGTTCAAAAAACCATGCCGAATACCTTTGAGGGTTATTTCATCCCTTTCATAGAAAACGAAGGAGCCTGGGGAAATCCGGAAGGGCTTCTGAAAGCCGCAGCCATCAACCCGGATGATCCGAGACTGTTGGACGAAATGCTGATTCATTACGCGATGGAACGCAACCAGCAGCAATTTGATGTATATGGTCAGAAAATGTTCAACACGAACGAACTGCCGGTGGGGTTGCTTAATTGGGGATACAATGTAATGTCCGAACTGGACGAAAATGCAATCTTATTCACCTGCGGAGACAATGACACCTATGCTGCATGGATTATGCAAGCGGCTAAAAAAATGAGAAGGGATATTACGGTTGTCAATACTTCACTGATCGAACTGGAAGGATACAGGAACCGGCTTCTGAAAGAACTTGGATATCCTCCATTGACATTGAAAGAGCCAGAATCCGACGAAGAATACCTGCAAAAGAAGAAGCAAATATATGCACACTTTTTCCAGGGTAAAAGACCGGTTTATGTGGCAACAACTGCAATCAGCTTATTTGAAAAAGACTTTGGTGATAAACTATACCTTACCGGTTTGGCGTACAAATACAGCGAATCCAATTTTGACAACACATCGGTCATCCGTAGGAATTACGAAAACCGCTATTTACTGGATTACCTGAAAGAAGTGTTTTCCTATAATATCGGGGATCTGAAGGCACAGGAATTCAACGGAATGTATGTTCCTTCTATGATTAAACTCTACAAACATTATTCGGAAACAGAAGAAATTGTAAAGAAGCAAAACCTGGAGATGCTGTTGCTGAAAGTTGCCGAACAAAGCGGACAGCAAAATGAAGTGATTGAGCTTCTTTCCACGCAGAATAAATCTGCTTCCATTCTTTCTGCAGTACTGGATTTGAAAACCCTTGAAAAAAACATGACTCCTGTTAGCGGAAACATTTATATAGACAAGTATGAAGTAACGAACGGAGACTATACCAAATTCCTGAATAACCTGAAAATTTCCGGCCAGAATGAATTGTACCAAACGGCCATGTATGATTCCACACAATGGATGAAAGAGAAATTTGCTGTATCATTCAACAATCCAATGATGGAGATGTATCACTGGCACCCTGCTTACCAAAACTACCCCGCCGTGTGTGTATCTTATGAAGGAGCAAAGGCATACTGTGAGTGGTTGACCAAACAATACAACTTACAGCGCAAAAGAACTTATACCCAAGTCGTATTCCGTTTGCCAACTGAGAAGGAATGGAGAA
>DJFP01000105.1:1476-2327 GCA_002432565.1 Flavobacteriales bacterium UBA5869 | reverse complement strand
GGTGGTTTTCACCAGGTAAAAGTAAACAGTTATCTGCCAAACAAACTTGGACTTTACAATACCCTTGGGAATGTTTCTGAAATGACCAGTACTAAAGGAACGGCACTCGGAGGATCCTGGTACGACTTGTTTGAAGACTGTACTTTTGATAAAAAACAGCAATATTCTACCCCGATACCAACAGTCGGCTTTCGCGTTGTGATGGAGATAATTGAAAAGTGAAAAAGCCTAAGTATCCTTGAAAAGTTTACATCATAAACAACAAAGCNNGATGGTTCAGGTAATGGACCATCACTCTCCTGTTGCATTGGAGGAACTGCACCGCCGGTACAGCAAAAAACTGCTGGGTTACTTTATCAAAATGCTGAACAAGGATGTGGACCTGGCGCAAGATTTTGTACAGGAACTATTCCTGAAACTCCTGGAGAAAAAACACCTGTTTAACCCGGAGAAGAAATTTTATTCCTGGATTTTTACCATTGCCTCAAACATGTGTAAAACCGCATACCGGCATCAGGGAAAAACGGTTTCACTGCATCCGGAAATCAATCATCCGAGCGGATTGGCAGAAAATTTAATGGAAAAAACACTCTTCTTAAAGGCATTGCAAGGTGCGATTGACGGTTTGGAACACCATCACAAAACGGTCTTTGTATTGCGCTACCTGGAACATTTTCCCTTAAACGAAATTGCAGAGATCACGGAAAGTTCCCTGGGAACAGTTAAATCCCGATTATTCTATGCCACGAAGAAAATTACCGATCAACTGAAACATTTTGATCCAAGTTTTGAAACAACACTTTTTAAATTGAACTGATATGGAAGAGCAGCACGAACGCTTATTCGACTTA
>DJFP01000105.1:0-1403 GCA_002432565.1 Flavobacteriales bacterium UBA5869 | reverse complement strand
CGTTCCGTTCCACTTTACCAGGTGCTGATCGGAGCCGCATGCCTCGTTCTTCTTTTCCTGGTTGGAAACCAAAAAAGCTATTCCCTCAACTGGCGCTTCTCCGAATTACCGTTGGAAATTTCATTGAACGGTGCTGCTTNNGGAAAGTCATCCATGATACTATCGTAAAAGAAATTCCGATTTTCAGGAACGCTTCTACCATTATCCGCGATACGGTAACCGTTGTTGAACGAATCTTGCAACAACCTGAACAACGCATGCTGGAAGTGAGCAATCCAATGGTTTACCCTGAATTGAGCGAAAAATTGCTGGAAACGAAAAGCGCTCCATTCAAAGACGATCAAACGACACAATTCCTCCCTTCGATCACTGTTGTGAGCACGATGAAGTAAGCACATTCACCTTGGACTAATCCATAGAAATCGGGATGCAGAATTACCTTTCGTTCAGTTGTCTTTATCTCCCCGAATTCCTTTGGCAACCAATTGCTGGCCGTAAAACGNNNGCCAGGTTATGCATCAATTCGGAATAGGAACTGCGCATTTTCCAGGTCAGCCAAAAAGCAACGGCAAGTGTGGGCAGGATCATAATCGTTCCCGGCCATTTCAGATCAGCTGCCCAGCAAATATCCTTGAGCAGCCAGAGCAAAATATGCAGGTTTTCTATTTTCCGGAAATCGAGGAACATTATGCCTTGGCGCGTGCTGTTTCCAGGCAGCTAATAGCCTTTTCCATCATTTTTTTGGAGCCTGTAAAGAATCCGCAGCGCTGATGCAATTGATGTGGTTCCAAATCCAAAATACGTTCGGTTCCGTTGGTTGCCATTCCACCTGCTTGTTCGGCAACAAAAGCCAATGGATTGCACTCGTAAAGCAAGCGCAGTTTTCCTTTCGGGCTTTGGTTCGTTACCGGGTAAATGTAAATTCCTCCTTTAATGAGATTTCTATGAAAATCTGCTACTAAAGAACCAATATACCTTCCTGAATAAGGTTTTCCGTCGGCCTGAACTTCCTGGCAAAAGGAAATGTAATCTTTTACTCCTTGTTCACATTCGTGAATGTTTCCTTCGTTCATGGCATAAATGCGGCCCGTTTCCGGCATACGCATATTCGGATGCGACAAACAGAACTCACCAATAGAAGGATCAAGTGTAAATCCATTTACTCCGTGTCCGGTTGTATAAACCAACATGGTTGAAGAACCATAAAGAACATAACCGGCAGCAACCTGCTGTGTTCCCTTTTGGAGCATATCCTCCAGGGTTGCAGGAGTACCTTTCGGAGAAATACGTTTGTAAATTGAGAAAATCGTTCCTATCGAAACGTTGCAATCGATATTGGAAGAACCATCCAAAGGATCAAACAGCACAATGTATTTTCCACTTTGAGCGCGTTCGGATGTAAA
>DJFP01000038.1:5283-7552 GCA_002432565.1 Flavobacteriales bacterium UBA5869 | reverse complement strand
CAAACTTTCTTTTGCTTTTTTCGAAGGAGAATAAAATTCGGCCCTTGGTTTCGGCATAGTCGGATTAGTCTCGATGAATTTATCGATAATTTCCTGTTGGGTATTTTTTGCCTCTGTTTTTGGAGCTTCAACCACTGGTGGAACAATCCTGGAATCTTTCGGAAGCGGAGCTTTCTCTTCTTCCGAATGATCCCCTGCTTTCAGCCAGCTTGTGAATGATCGCCTGGATTCTGACGAATTTAATGAAGAAACAGATTCTGTTTTTGTCTCAGCGTCTTCCTTATCGCTCTCATTCGGTTTCTGTAAGTATGGTTCGATATAAGGCTCTTCCGTTGCTTCCTCCTGGACCGAAGCGATCGATGGATCAGCTGCAGGCTCATTCTCATTCTGCTCCTCATTCCCCTTCTGAGTCAGATAGTCTTGCGAAAGAGTAGAAGCGACCATTTCAAAATCAAAAATATCCTTTTCTTCGGGTTCAATAATTTCAGTAACGATCAGTCGCGACTGATCGTCTACTGGGGTGTCATCTTGAACGATTTCAGAAACCGGTGTTGTTTCCGAAGTGACAATCTTATCTTCTGCGGATTCGGATTGTTCGATTGTTCCATCCGTTTTCTCATCCCCAACTTCTGCAGTTCGAGTTTCGATTATAAGAGGTGTATTTACTTCCTCATTCTCCCTCTCATTCTGAATAAGTGCTTCACCTTCAAAAGCGGAATGCAGCATATGGAATAAGCGTGCACGGTCGGATAACTTATAAGCCTGTTTTGGCAGTGCTTCGTCCAAATGAATGGATTGGAAACGGGAAACTCCCTGCAGATACAATAAAGAATAGACTGAAGAATAGGGATGTTTTTCAGACAATTCACGCAACACATCTACGTCTTCGGAACGCATGAGTTCCGGTCGCAGGATGAATTCGGCTATTTGTTCAGTATTCAGCATTACCAATTGGATAACAGTTTATTCACTACGTCTTGTACAACTTGCTGGTTAATGGATTCCAATAAGCGGGTCTCAACGTCTACCAATTGTTCGTTTGATTCGTAGTCGGCGAAACGCGAGCTCGTAAATTCCATTTTTTCCAAACCTTTATTAGGTGTAATAATAGTGAAATTAACTGAAACTGTTAAACGGTTCTTTGCTGCAAGATCTCCCTGCTGGATGGCAATGGGAGAAGTATTATAACCTGAGATAGTTCCGCTGATCTTTACTTCTGCGTCATCTATGGTGGAAGCTAATTTTAAACGTGTATTGTTCTGGATCCCGCTTCGAAGTGCCTCAGATAAATTTGCCGGGTAATTCGACGGAGCAGTTGCTGCACTTAGTTCCAAAGGTGTAATGTAGAATTTTCTCCAGTTCTCCGGCATGGAAGTGTCAAACGGACTCATAAATGTTTTCGGCCAGCAGCTTGTTAAGCCTGCTAATAAAACAAGTGCAATTGCTAGTCTTTTCATCCCTGGATATCGTATTCTTTGATCTTACGGTACAAAGTTCGTTCCGAAATTCCCAGTTCTTCGGCTGCGTATTTTCTTCGTCCACGATGTTTATCCAATGCTTTCTGGATCAATTCCTTTTCACGGTCTTCCAGTGAAAGGGATTCCTGCACTTCCTCATGGATCTCAATATCTTCGGTTTCATCCCGGTAATTGTCGGAATCGTAAACAACCGGCTTGGCTGTTTCGGCCTTGATGGGAGCCGAAGGTAAAATGCGTTGTTCTCCGTGATTCAGGTCATGATACAAGCGGTTCACAACTGCTGCCTGGTCATTTGACAAACTGAAATCTCCCTGGTGGTTCAACAATTCAACTACCAGTTTTTTCAACTCGTTCAAATCGTTCTTCATGTCGAAGAGGAACTTGTACATCAGTTCGCGCTCATCGATCTTGGTTTCCTGGGCTCCGACAACAGCCGGGAAAAATTCTTCGGCCTGTGGCAAGTATGACTGTAATCGAGGTCCGTCTATATCGCGTTCCTGCTCAATAACCGAGATTTGTTCTACCAGGTTCTTCAACTGGCGGATATTTCCCGGCCAATGATAGGCATTCAGAATTTCCACAGCGTCTCCGGTCAATTTCACTGCCGGCATGCGGTACTTTTCTGCAAAATCACTGGCAAATTTGCGGAAAAGCAGGTAAATATCTTCCTGGCGCTGGCGCAAGGGCGGAAGCGGGATAGGAACGGTACTCAATCGGTATAACAAGTCTTCACGAAATTTCCCGGATTGAATGGCCCGCTGCATATTTTCATTGGTAGCCGCAACTACACG
>DJFP01000038.1:0-5242 GCA_002432565.1 Flavobacteriales bacterium UBA5869 | reverse complement strand
GCAACTTCATCCAGGAAAATAGTCCCGCCGTCTGCTACTTCAAAATAACCCTGGCGGCTTCCTGTTGCTCCGGTAAAAGATCCTTTTTCGTGTCCGAATAATTCCGAATCGATGGTTCCTTCCGGTATCGCTCCGCAGTTCACAGCAATGTATTCGTTGTGTTTGCGCGCACTCAACTGGTGAATGACTTGCGGAATGATTTCTTTACCGGTTCCGCTTTCCCCGGTCACCAAAACCGAAATATCTGTTGGCGCCACTTGCATTGCAACTTCTAAGGCACGATTCAGTTGCGGAGCATTTCCGATGATCCCGAATCGCTGCTTGATTTGTTGAAGTGACATGTTATTCATCTTGTATTAGTTAGCGTGGTTTACTAATTCCCCGATCAATGTTGCAGAAGTGCAATCGGTGATTTTAACCAGTACGTATTCCCCTTTTTTTGCATTTCCTTTCGGGAATACGACCATGGAGTTTCTTCCGTCTCTTCCGCAGAAATGTTCTTCCGAACGCTTGGATGGTCCTTCCACCAATACTTTGGCAATTTTACCAACCTGGTTTTTATGGGAAGCAGCTGAACTTTCCAACTGCAAAGCGATGATTTCCTCCAAACGTTTTCCTTTTACGTCGTCCGGAACATCGTCTTTGAACTTACGTTCAGCCAACGTTTTTGGTCTTTCGGAGTATTTGAACATGTAGGCAAAATCGTAACCGACTTCTTTCATCAAAGAGACTGTTTCGTTATGCTCTTCGTCAGTTTCTCCGCAGAAACCGGTAATAATATCTGTTGAAATTGCACAATCAGGAATGATACGCTTGATAGCCGCAATGCGGTCCAAATACCATTCCCGCGAATAACCACGGTTCATGCGTTCCAATACGTTCGAGTTTCCGGATTGTACCGGTAAATGGATGTACGGACAAATATTTTCATATTTAGCCATAACTTCCAACACGTCATCCGTCATGTCTTTCGGGTGGGAAGTTGAGAAACGGATTCTTAGGTCCGGATGGATCAATGCTACCATTTCCATCAACTGAGCAAAGTTTGTTGTCGGGATGGATTCATCCTTAATCACACCTTTGCTGCTCATATTCCAACGGTAACTGTCTACGTTCTGTCCTAAAAGGGTTACTTCACGGTAGCCGTTAGCGAATAAATCTTTACATTCCTGTACAATGGTTTGCGGGTCTCTGGAACGTTCTCTTCCGCGAGTGAAAGGAACCACGCAGAAAGAACACATGTTGTCGCATCCACGGGTGATTGTTACGAAAGCACTCACACCGCCCTGGTCCATTCTCACCGGGGAAATATCTGCATAGGTTTCCTCACGGGAAAGCAATACGTTCACTGCACGTTGGCCTGTTCCTACTTCATCGATCAAATTCGGAAGGTCGCGGTAAGCATCCGGTCCGGCAACCAAATCAACCAATTGTTCTTCTTCCAATAAGGATTGCTTTAGGCGCTCGGCCATACATCCCAGAATACCAACAACGAGATTCGGCTGGTCGGCTTTACGTTTCTTAAATTCAGTCAGACGGTTACGAACACGTGTTTCGGCATTCTCACGAATGGAGCAGGTATTAATAAGGACAACATCTGCCTCATCGATGTTTCGGGTAGTGGTGTATCCTTCTTTGGTCATGATGGAAGCAACAACCTCGCTATCACTGAAGTTCATTTGGCAACCGTAACTTTCTACATACAATTTTTTGGCGCCTGTTCCTCCTTCCAGGATAATTGCTTCTCCTTGTCTGCTTTCGTCAATAACCTTATTTAAACCGTGATTCTCTAACATGCTTGAATTTTAAGAGTGCAAAAATAGGTTTTATGACAGACATGTCAAAATGTCATGGATGTTAATTTTTTAGAAAAGCCAGTTGATTTTAGNNTTGTTTTTTGTTTTTAAATCCATTTATATTTGTGCACCGCTTCGAATCGTTTCGGGCCGAAAATTTAGTTAGCATGAGTAAGAATTTAGTAATAGTTGAGTCACCTGCAAAGGCAAAAACCATTGAAGGATATTTAGGAAAAGACTTTACTGTAAAATCAAGTTTCGGACACGTGCGTGATTTGGCTTCGAAAGGGTTAGCTATCGATGTGGAAAATAATTTCACTCCTGAATATGAAGTCAGTTCGGACAAGAAAGCACTGGTTGCCGAATTGAAGAAATTAGCGAAAGAATCCGATGTGGTATGGCTCGCTACCGATGAGGACCGCGAAGGAGAAGCTATTTCCTGGCACTTGTATGAAACACTCGGCCTTGCCAAAAAAGATACGAAGCGGATTACTTTCAACGAGATTACAAAAGGTGCGATCTTAAAAGCAATTGAAAATCCGCGCCAAATCAATAAACCTTTGGTAGATGCACAGCAGGCGAGACGCGTTTTGGACCGTTTGGTAGGTTTTGAGCTTTCGCCGGTATTGTGGAAAAAGGTTAGGCCCAGCTTGTCTGCCGGACGTGTACAATCTGTTGCCGTGCGTTTGATTGTTGAGCGTGAAAAGGAAATCCAGAATTTTCATGCTGAGAGCTATTTCCGGGTAACAGGCGAATTCCTGAAAGGAAAGGAGCGCATCAAGGCAGAAGTTTCGAAACATTTCGGGACCGATACGGAAGTGAATTCCTTCCTGGAAAACTGTGCGAAAACAGAGTTTAAAGTTCTGGACGTTCAGCAGAAACCGGCAAAGAAAACTCCGGCATCCCCGTTCACGACTTCTACCCTGCAGCAAGAGGCTTCTTTGAAATTGGGATTCTCCGTTTCAAGAACCATGCAGGTTGCACAAAAATTATACGAAGCAGGACACATTACTTATATGCGTACCGATTCCGTGAATTTATCGGAAACAGCTATGCAGGGAGCAAAAAATGAAATTCTTTCGGCTTATGGGGTGCAATATTCCCACCCGACAAAATACACGAATAAAAGTTCCAATGCGCAGGAGGCTCACGAAGCCATTCGTCCGACGAACTTTGCTATGCATGCTTTGGGTTATGGAGAAAGAGATGAGGTGCGCTTGTACGATTTGATCTGGAAACGGGCCATAGCTTCTCAGATGAGCCATGCGGAATTGGAAAGAACAACGATTTCTATCGGAGATCAGAAACTTCCGGAAGTTTTCCAGGCAAAAGGAGAGGTTATCAAATTTGACGGTTTCCTGAAAGTATACCTCGAGACAAACCTGGACGAAGAAGAAAGCGAGAGCGAAACCGAAGGGTTGCTTCCCGCAGTTCAGGTCGGGGAAACGTTGAATCGCGATTTTATCCGTGCTACGCAGCGATTTACAAGACCTTCAGCGCGTTACGTGGAAGCTTCTTTGGTGAAGAAACTGGAAGAATTGGGAATTGGACGTCCTTCTACTTATGCTCCTACAATTTCAACCATCCAGAAACGCGGATACGTGGAAAAACAGGAAAGAGAAGGGGAAGAGCGCGCGTACCAGGTATTGGAGTTGAAAGGTTCGGACATCAATAAGCAAACGAAGAAAGAAATTACCGGCAAGGAAAAGAATAAGTTGTTCCCGACGGACATAGGAATGGTTGTAACAGATTTCCTGATCGATCATTTCGGTGGAATTATGGATTACCATTTCACAGCTGAAGTGGAAGAGCAGTTCGATGAAATTGCACGCGGTAAAATGGAATGGACAGAAATGTTGAACTCTTTCTACAAGCCTTTCCACGAAAATGTGGAAGATACGCTGGAACATTCTGATCGTGCTACCGGTGAGCGTGAATTGGGAACGGATCCGGATTCCGGTAAGAAAGTTATTGCACGAATCGGTCGCTTCGGACCGATGATCCAAATTGGTGACGAAAAGGAAGACGGAGATAAACCGAAATTTGCCTCTTTACTAAGTTCTCAAAGTATACACACCATTACCCTGCAGGAAGCGCTGGATTTGTTCCAATTACCAAAAAGTTTGGGAGAGTACAAAGGCCAGGCTGTAGAAGTGAATGTAGGCCGTTTTGGTCCGTATGTGAAATTCGGAGACCAGTTTATTTCTCTTGCAAAAGGCGATGATCCGATGGATTTTACGATGGATCAGGCAATTGTTTTGATAGACTCGAAACTGCAGGCAGATGCACCGATCGGGACTTACGAAGGAAAGCCGGTTCAAAAAGGTGTTGGCCGCTTCGGTCCGTTTATCAAATGGAATGGGATTTTCATCAACGTCAGCAAGAAATACGATTTCGACAATCTTACCCAAAATGATATAGATACGCTGGTTGCCGAAAAAATCCAGAAGGACATTGATAAAGTAGTCCATGACTGGAAAGAAGAAGGTATCCGTGTTGAAAAAGCGCGTTGGGGGAAATCAGTGATCCTGAAGGGCAAATTAAAGATTGAACTTCCGAGTACGGTAGATGCCGCTGCATTGACTCTTGACAAAGTGAAAGAAATGATCGAGAAGAAAGCACCTGCTAAGAAAAAAGCTCCGGCTAAAAAGCCCGCAGCAAAAAAGAAGTGAGTTTTAATTCAAAATGATGAATGCAAAATGCAAAAAAGGAATTTTAGATCGATCCTTTTTGAATTTTGCCTTTTGAATTTTGAATTCTTCAGAGTTATTAACTTTCGACTCTTTATTCTTAATTGAAAAGGTCGGTTCTTTGAAGTTTCATTCGCTTATTTTTGTCGAAAGACATCTCGAATGAAGGACATATCTATTTATTTCAGTTCACTTCAAACCATTGAAAACCCAGTTTCCGAATCGTTGGGAGAGTTTATTGTGCGCCACGACGGGTCCGGTTTTCCTGAAATAGATCGTGCGGGTATTGCTTTAATCTATGTTCCCGAATTCAGAAATGGTGAAATGTCCTTACACGGTCAAACGGATGATCGTTTCCGTAACCATCTCCATACTTACTTTCCAACCACCAACTGGAACTTTAAGATTTATGACCTTGGTAATCTGATGCCTGGCGAACGAGTAGAAGATACTTACTTCGCTTTGAGACAAGTTGTAGCCGAATTGGTGAAGAAATCAGTCATTCCGGTTGTAATAGGTGGTTCCCAGGATTTGACATACGCCATGTATCAGGGCTACGAAGAATTGGAGCAATTGATCAATGTGCTGAATGTGGATTCCAGGCTGGATTTGGGAGATCCCGAACTTCCTGTCGGGAAAGATGCTTACGTTAGCAAGTTATTGATGCACCGGCCTTGTTACCTTTTCAATCTCTCGGTAATCGGATATCAGACTCCATTGGTAAAAGCTACGGAGATCGATCTTTTTGAAAAGCTA
>DJFP01000291.1 GCA_002432565.1 Flavobacteriales bacterium UBA5869 | reverse complement strand
TTGATGCACTAACTGTTCCTGCAACGATTGCTTCCTGACCAATATATAAGTGACAAAATCCACCAAACTTTTGCTGAATGTACAATTGTCCTGCTTTCTCTTCAAAACGACGCATTAAAAGCATATCCTTATACCATTTAATGTAAGTCTCTTTTGAAAATTTCGATGTGCTTTTCAACGCACTCTTATTTGTTGTTTTTGATGGTTTTGAAGCTGTTTTCGTAGCCATGCTTACCCGTTTTTGTTTGTTTAACGGACAAATATAATTACTAATTACGAATTCCCAATTACGAATTCCGAATTAGCATGGACTTGTGGGTGATAAATCGCATACCTGTATCAAATGTGTTAAGAATTAGACAATCACTGGAACACCTGTGGAATATCATTGGGATATCCAAACTTTATTCATGCGATATACCAAGAGCATTTATTCTTCGGGCAGGCACGCGATGCCTCGAGTGCCTGCCGTCAACATGGTATCATTTTACATTTTGAATTCATCCTTTTGAATTTCTTGTTTAGTTTTGTGCATATTCGATCCTTTCATGGTAAAAATTGGCTTGCTTTCCGATACACATGGTTTTCTTCCCGAACGCGTTTTTGAGCTGTTTAAAGATGTTGATGAAATCTGGCATGCCGGAGACATCGGAAGTTTGGAAGTCACAGACCGTCTAAAAGCTTTCAAACCTTTGAGAGCTGTTTTCGGGAACATTGATGACCAGGCAATCCGTTCGGAATTCCCGGAATACCTGAATTTCAAAGTAGAAGGACTTTCCGTTTCCATGACACATATTGCAGGCAGACCAGGCAAATACAGTAAGCAAGCGGTTGATTTTATTCAGGAAACCAAACCGAACATCTTTGTCTGCGGACATTCACATGTATTGTTGGTGCAGCAGGATAAAACAAAAAACACACTTTGGTTAAACCCCGGCGCCTGTGGAAACAAAGGGTTCCACTCGATCCAAACAGCATTGCGGTTCCGGATTAACGGAACTAAAATCGAACAGATGGAAGTGATTGAATTCGGAAAAAGATCGAACCTGAACAATGAAGACAAAATTTAAACGTTAATGCCACATATGAAATATAAACTGGCGCTCATATTACTTATAACACTTCCGGTTGTTACCCTTGCTCAAACAGGAGGAATCCACTCATTCCCAAACCTGAATTCCCAGTATAATGCAAGAACGATGGGGCTTGGCGGCGACGCAATTACCATTTACGACAATGATCTGAACCTCGGACTGAACAATCCTGCAGTTATGAACTATCAAATGCACGGACGTTTCGGATTCAACCAATCCATTATGGCAAGCGGCGTAAATACCGGAGCTTTGACTTACGCCCGTAAAATCCGGAAAACGATGGGGATGGTCCATTTCCGGTATTCTTCCTACGGTAAAATGAAGCGCACGGATTTCGACGGAACAGATCTCGGAACTTTCACTCCGGGGGATTTCATCCTGGGAGCAAGTGCACAAAGAACATTTAATGAACGGATGTCAGTGGGAGCAACTTTAAACATTTTGTATTCCCAATTAGATTCATATACCGCTTTCGGAACAAGTTTGGATATTGCCGGACTTTACAGGGATTCTTCAAGAAACCTCAATATCGTGGGTGTTATTAAGAACCTGGGAGTGCAGTGGAAGGGATTTACGACAGAGAAGAATCCGCTTCCGTTAGAAGTACAGTTAGGAATCTCTCACAAATTAAGACATGCGCCTTTCCGCATCAGTTTGGTTGCACAGCATTTGCAAAAATGGAACCTTTCCTATGTGGACCCTAATGCAAAACCACGTGTTGACCCATTGACCGGTGATACCATCCAGGTAAAACAATCCGGTTTTTTCGACAACCTTGCCCGTCATGCTAAAGTGCAGCTTGAGATTCTCATCGGGAAGAAGCTTCAAATCCGGACCGCTTTCGATTACCAGCGAAGAAAGGAATTGGCTATCGTTGGCCGCGGAGGGCTGGCAGGTTTTAGCTTTGGGGCCGGAATGGCATTCAAGCGTTTCAGTGTAGATTACGGCTGGTATGTTTACTCGGCTGCGGGCGGCCAGCATGGTCTGACTCTAAATTTTTTGCTTTCTAAAAAATAAACCCATCTAATTTTAAATCAACTATTTACACAAACAAAACAATCCTCTTATTGAGTTATTCACCGAAATTTGTTAACATGTTTTTGTAACCTGAATCTTTTTAATACGTAGATTTGCCCAAACCAATAATAATTTATAACATGAAAAAGTTAAGTTTACTTTTAGGTGGAATGATTTTAACAACTGCTGTAATGGCACAAAAACCAACTGAAGGAGCTCCAATGTCATTGGAAGGAAACGTTGCTGGTTTAGCTGCATTCGGGTTCGCTAACTCTTCTGCTACAAACTTGAATCCTACAACTAACGGTGGTACTACTCCATCTATTGTTGCTCCGGGATTACGTTTCCGTTACTTTGCTACTGAGAACATCGCAATTCGTTTGTCTTTAGGATTCAGCAGCAACAAGACTACTAACAATTTCTACGAAAACGAAATTGACAACTCAGGAGGTGCTGGTACTTATGTAACTCGTATGGGAACAACAACTATCGGAATCGGTGGAGAATACCACTTCAAAGGAACTGAGAAATTGTCTCCTTACGCAGGTTTGGATATCAACTTCGGTATGGGTAAAATGACTGCTGAAGGTGACCAAACTGATGGTGCTACTTGGGTAGCTGCTGATTACTCTGAAGAAGGAGAGCAAAAAACTGCAGGTTTCGGTGTTGGTTTAGTAGCTGGTACTGATTACTACTTCGCAGAGAACTTCTACTTAGGAGTTGAATTAGGATTAGGATTTAATTCTTACACTATGAAAGAAGGTTCTTTCTCAACTACAGTTGCTGGTGTAACTACTGAAGTAACAGGTAATGAAATGAAATCAAGCGGATTCTCTAACAACGTTATGGGTATGTTCCGTTTAGGATGGAGATTCTAATACTAGAGTTCATCTAAAAAAATATGAAGGGTTTCCGCACAGCGGAGGCCCTTTTTTGTTGAAATGAATTGCCGTTTCTTTCATTTAGACTAAATTCGCGCTATGCAATCAACGCAACACATTACAATCGCAATTGACGGATTTTCTTCCTGTGGTAAAAGTACACTGGCAAAAGCGCTGGCAAAAAAAATGAACTATACGTTTATCGACTCGGGAGCAATGTATCGCTGCGTTGCACTCTATGCATTAAAGAACGGCTGTGCACTTGGAGCACATAAAATCAACCTGAGCTGTGTTGTCAGCAGCCTTCCTCACATCCGCATCCAATTCGGGAAACCGGACACCAAGGGAAACAGACCGGTGCTTTTAAATGACGAAGACGTTTCCGATGCTATCAGGCAATTGGAAGTTGCCAATATCGTGAGTGAAGTTGCCGCAATCAAAGAAGTTAGAGAATTTTTGGTACAGCAACAGCAGGATCTTGGCAAAAACGGAGGTGTTGTGATGGATGGAAGAGACATTGGAACAGTTGTTTTCCCCAACGCAGAATTAAAACTTTTCATCACTGCCAAACCGGAAATACGCGCTCAAAGACGGTTCCTGGAATTACAGGCAAAAGGGGAAACAAACAGCATCGACGAAATCCTTGAGAACTTAAAACACAGAGACCGTATTGACAGTAACCGGGCAATCAGTCCGCTTACCCAGGCAAAAGATGCATTGGTTGTTGACAACTCAGAAATGAGCGAAACAGAACAACTGGAATATGTGCTGAATCTTGTTAAAAATCATACGCGTGCATAATACTAACTATAACTAAAGTTTAGGGATTTAATCACTACATAATCTTACAGAAATAGAATATTCATCAAATATTAAGTTTTCTTCATTGAAAACAATAGTTTATTCATTCTGTATAATTTCTAACAGTTTTACAGTTGTTTCTGGAACGTTTTGTTTAAATTTGCACACCTATTAATTCAAACCAAATTATGTTATCAATTGGAAAAATAACAGAAGAAATAATCGGAAGAAGTCCGTTTTTGCGTGAAGCTATGACAGACGATCTGATTAACATTTCTTCACTTGCGCGTAAGATCAAACCGGAAATTGAAGAAGCTTTAGGAAAAGAAGTAAAAGAAGGAGCAATTGTCATGGCAATCAAACGAATGTCTCCGGGACTTTACCACCGCCTTAACATCAAAATCACTAACATCATCGGTGAATTAGGAGATTTCTTAGTTCGCTCAAACTTAGAAGACTTTACATTTGAAAACACAGAATCATTGCGCTTAAAGCAAGCCGACCTGGTTCAATTAGTGAATTCGGAATCCGATATTTTCTATACTATTTGCAGAGGTGTTACTGAAACAACCGTTATTTGCTCCCAAAGCATTTCACCGCGTGTGGAGAACTTACTGATCAATGAGCGTTTAAAGTCTCACACAAGAGATTTGGCCTCCATTACGGTGAAACTTCCTGCTGTGAATTCGGAAGTATATGGTATTTACTATTACATCCTGAAACATTTGGCCTGGGAAGGTCTGAACATTGTGGAGATCGTTTCAACTGCCAATGAGTTTACGATCATTGTAAAACAAGATCATGTTGATAAAGCCTTTAAAGTGCTGATGCAATTGAAAAGAGGAAAATAAAAAAATGCCCTGAGATTTATCGTCAGGGCATTTTTTTATTTTCCTGTAGGGACGCGAAGCATCGCGTCCCCACCTTTTCAATACATCGCATCCTTACTTTTTCAGAACATCGCGTCCCTACTTTTCCAATGCATCGCATCCTTACTTTTTCAGAGCATCGCGTCCCCACTTTTTCAATTCATCGCGTCCCCACTTTATAATGGTTTCACAGTACCGGTCCCATTGATCAGTACATCCTGCCCCAGCGGAGTTCCTTTGTACAGGATATTCCCGGATTCAGTAATGTATCCATGAATCACCAGATTATCAGCATTGATCTTAATATCTCCTACTGTTTCCGAAGCAACATAAATAGAATCCGTAACTGTCAGTCCGCTTACGTCACAGTAACTATTGCTTTTTGCACAAATGCGGGCTTTTTGCACAACTCCGGTAAAAGTAAAATTACACCACCCGTGATTGGCTTCCGCATCGAGTTGAACGGCATGGATATTCAGCTCAACATCACCTGCCCCGTCCCTGCTGTAAAATGTGAAGTAATCCGTATAAATACTTCCCTGACTTTTCAGAGGCTCCGTACCAATAAACCTTACATTAATCAGTTTGGTGAAATGGATCTCTGCCACCACTACTTTTTTCGCATCTCTCAGGAAACCGCACCGGTTCTTATTCTCAATCGTCAACAACCCTCCTTCAACCTTCGTCTCAATCAGGTTCAACAGGTTTTTACCACCTTTCAAAACTACTTTATCCAATGAATCCTGGATAAGGACGTATTCCACATGCTCTCTTAAATCCAGGCGGTCAAATGATGCCAATGGAATCTCTTTGCTAGTTTCCGATCCCAAAAACTTGAAACAAGTTCTGTTTTCAGGCTTTTTACAAGAGAAAGCGAGAAACCCTATTATCATTAAAAGCACCAAACTACTTCTTCGCATGATATCTTGTTTTATAATTAAAGGTGTATCCTACACCATATTCAATATAATCTGCTTTTGCCCAATGGGATTTCAGAACCAGGTTTAGCAATAATCCGTTTTTGCATTGATAACGCATTCCCACCCGGTGGTAGAACATAGCATCAGGCTGGTAACGATCTTTGATGTACGCTCCCATTCCAATAACAAAACGAAACTTATCCAATGGAATATTGTATCCTAAGAATCCCCCTACCTGCAAAATATCCCATTGTGTTTTAGGAATATATTCCCTGTAATAGGTAATGGATTGTTTCGAAATAATATCCAAAGCAATCTCCATTCCCACTTTCGGTTTAAACTGTTTGTAAAGCATTCCGCTCAAAGCATAAACCGGATAGCGCCTTCCTCCGGTAGGGAAAATCTGTTTATCGGAAACAATCCCCACAATCGAAACATTCCAGCTCTTAAAAAACGGCACACGTTCGAATTGGGTCAATTCCGGACCGGTATACTCTTTCTTCTTAAAGGTATACTCATATCCCAGTCCTATAAAGGGCATATTCACTCCTAAATTAGGCACTTTGCTTGATCCGTTTGAAAAGTGGGTCATATCGAGACTATAGAACAATGCATGTTGAGGCTTTATATACCATCTTCCCTGGAGTCCCAGGCAGATAACCGCATTCAAATAAGTACTCATCGGTACATTTTTCGGGTTTTTAGCCACATCGTAAACCTTTGTTACCCCACCTAAACCGGCTCCAAGTTTACAGGTAAAAACATGTTTCTCGCTTCTCGACCAAGGGAATTCGATAAATCCGTATGCTCCAAAGCCATAACCTAAAATTTCCTCATTCCCTAAGTTCGATCCGTAAAGCGTTGCTCCCACATAAGGATTTTTGTATTCTTCGCTCCAGTTCTTGGATCTCATTCGTTTGCTGAAAGAAAGTTCACCGGCAAACAAACGGTCTTTGGCAAGATGCCCCATAGTACCCCGGTGTGCAGCTAAAAAACCAGACTTTCCTTTCAATGTAAAAGCCCAATCATCCATCCGGCTTTCCTGGGAATAGCAGATAACAGGCAGTAAAAAAAACAGCAAGGCAATTTTCATAATCCAAAATTACAAATTTTGTTCTATGTACATTTGCAGTATGGAATTAGCTAATAATAATTTAAAGCAAGACCCAAGACTGGAAGCTTTTGCCCGCTTATTAAATATTATGGATGATCTGCGTGAGAAATGTCCGTGGGATAAAAAGCAAACAATCCAATCGTTGCGGCATTTGACCATTGAAGAAACGTATGAATTGGCAGATGCCATCCAGGCAAACGACCTCACTGGTATCCAGGGAGAACTGGGCGACCTGTTCCTGCATATGGTTTTCTATTCCAAAATCGGGTCNNCACATATACGGAGATGTAAAAGCTGATTCGGAAGAAGAAGTAAAGGCTAACTGGGAAAAGATCAAATTACAGGAAGGAAAAAAATCGGTACTGGAAGGTGTTCCGAACACCCTTCCCGCTTTAATCAAAGCTATGCGCATCCAGGAAAAAGTGAAAGGAATCGGTTTTGAATGGTCGGATATTGAAGATGTTAAAAACAAAGTAATCGAAGAATTTTCAGAATTGCATGAAGCACAACAGACGATGGATACGGAAAAGATCGAAGACGAGTTCGGGGACGTAATGTTCTCTCTTGTAAACTATGCCCGATTCATCAATATCAACCCGGAAGATGCATTGGAATCCACCAACCGAAAATTCAAGTCCCGTTTCCAGAAAATGGAAGAAATGATAGCTCAGGATGCTAAAAATATGACTGAAATGTCACTGGAAGAAATGGATATTTATTGGGAGAAAGCTAAGGTCTTGCTCCGCAAGAGTTAATTATCAATGATCAATTACTGAATTATCAAGTAGGAAATCCCTTGATAATTGAATCATTTATAATTAATAATTCTACTTAAAGTCCGTTTAATCAATAATCTGCACGTTTAATCATTTTTCCGAATTTTCACTCGTTAATTAGTGTTAATTATGTAACTTCGGAAACTTCTTTAAAACCCATGGTAAAACATATGAAACAAATACTCTCCTTATTTGCATTCTTAACCGTTTCAATCATTTCTTTTTCCCAGGACCATACTGTTCGCGGATTTTTATTCAATAATGAAAACAGTGAAGTTGTACCGTTTGAAAAAGTAATCTTGATCCCAACTGAAAAAACACAGTCTATTTTGGGAGCAGCGGCCGATGTAAATGGTTTTTTCAGCATTCCTAAAGTCCCTATGGGTACTTACCTGTTAAAAGTACAATCGGCTGAATTTAAAGAATACAATAAAGAGATTGTCGTAAGTACCAAAGGAGGTATTACCGAGTTAAGAATTGATTTATTAGAAGAAGACGCCACAGAAATCGGAGAGGTTGAAATTTCCGCTGAAACAAAAGCAAAAACTACGGAAGTCCTGATGTCTGTCATCAAATTAGATAAGAAAGGACTGGAAAGAATCCCGTCTGTAGGTGCGGAAAATGATATTACTGCTGCTTTCTCTGTAACTCCGGGAGTTGTTACAACAGGTGACCAGGGAGGACAATTATACGTTCGGGGTGGAACACCGATCCAAAACAAAATATTACTGGATGGTATGACCATTTACAACCCTTTCCACTCCATTGGTTTCTTCTCTATTTTTGAAACAGAACTCGTTAAGAACGTAGACATTTATACCGGAGGATTCGATTCAAAATACGGTGGAAGAATTTCATCTGTTATGGATATTACTTACCGTGACGGAAATAAAAAGAATTTCGGTGGAAAAGTTTCCGTATCTCCATTCCTTGCAAAATTGGTTGTAGAAGGGCCAATGTACCGTGCTAAAGAAGGAAGACCTGGAGCCGGATCTTTTATTTTCTCTGCAAAACATTCCTTGCTGGATTATACTTCCAAAGATTTATACCGTGGAGTAAACAGCGGAAACGGATTACCATACAACTTTACGGACTTATACGGAAAACTGACTTTCGCAACAGGGCAGGGATCTAAAGTTTCTGTGTTCGGGTTCAGCAATACAGACAAAGTAAATTACAACGAATCTGCCGCTTTGGATTTCCAGCAGGCCGGAGGAGGATTATCATGGATTCTATTACCGGGAGGTGGTAAAACTTTTATCAAAGGACATTTAACAGCATCAAGCTACAAAACCAACTTTAATGAAGTCGGTACACAACCTCGTACCAGCTCCATTTTCGGAACAGATCTTGGGTTTGATTTCTCTTACTTCCTGAAAAACGAAGGCCAGATCGATTATGGTATCGGGATCAATATCTTCAAAACGGATTACCTGACTTATAACGAAGTAGCCTCCAAAATCCAGGACGAAAACAATACTGTAGAGATCGGAGCTTATGCAAACTATAAGTTTGTTACCAAACGCTTTGTTGTTCAACCGGGATTACGGGTTCAGGCTTATGCGAGTCTGAGCACCATTTCCTTAGAACCGCGTTTGGGTATTAAATACAACGCAACTGATTTCTTCCGCGTGAAACTATCCGGAGGACGTTACTCACAAAACTTTACAACAGCTTCTTCAGACAGGGATATCGTGAACTTGTTTAACGGTCTCTTAAGTGCTCCGTCTAACGTTCAGCAAAACTTCATTACAGAAAGCGGAAAAGAGAAAAATCCTAAAAACGGGATCCAATATTCCTGGCATGCTATTGCAGGAACAGAATTTGACCTGGCTAAAAACCTGATGCTGAACATCGAAGGGTATTTTAAATATTTCCCTCAGTTAAGTAACATCAATGTGAATAAACTGTACGAAGACATTTCTGATTTCTCGAAAGAAGACGATGTTTACAAAAAGGACTTCCTGATTGAAAGCGGAAAATCATACGGTGTTGACGTTCTATTGAAATATTCCCTGAACAGGTTGTTCTTGTGGGGAGTTTATTCCTACGGTAAGTCAACCAGATGGGATGGGTTTGTTACTTACGCACCGGTATTTGACAGAAGACACAACGTAAACCTTGTTGCATCTTATGCTTTCGGCAAGAAAAAAGACCTGGAATTGAATGTACGCTGGAATTTTGGTTCCGGACTTCCATTTACTCCAACTTCAGGGTATTACCAAACAGAATCTTTCACAGATGGAGTAACAACGGATTTCACAACAAGCAACTCAAACAGTGTTGGAGTATTATTAGGAGAATTCAACTCCAAAAGGCTTCCAACTTACCACCGATTGGATATCACCGTGAAAAAGCAGTTTAAGTTCAAAAACAAAACAGAGCTTGAAATCATTGCCGCAGTAACCAATGCATACAACAGAAAGAATATTTTCTATGTGAACCGTGTTACCAATTCAAAGATCTATCAATTCCCTTTCCTTCCGAGTTTAGGGGTCAGTTATAAATTCTAACCTTATTTTCGAAAAGCGTGTTAACAATAACACGCTTTTTTTAATTAACAATTTAGGCAACCACTAATCAATTGTTTCGTTCTATATTCGAACACGAAACTAATTTACAATGTATTACTACTCTAAAACAAAGCTGCTGCGCTATGTTCTTTCCGTTTCGCTTATGGTTTTTTCAACTATAACGTTCGGTCAAACTCAATCCGTCGTTGATTCTTTGAACTCGGTTCGTTCCCAATTGATCTCCAATGGTCAGCCTACTTCTGAAGTTGATATGCTGCTTCATCAATCGGGAAATAATCCTTCATGTATCGTACATCAACTCGACAATTTTACTTTCACCTTTGTATCTTACCGTCCATTAGGCGATTCTCAAAGAGAAGAAAGGGTAAATCTTCGTTTAAAATCGCACTACTCCTATGTAAATGTCATTGATTTCAGTGATGACTTTACTTCCGTGCGCATCAACTGCAATGAACAGCTTACACCTGCGATCATCAACGAATTAGTTTCACATTTTGGATACAACGGTTATGAAATACATTAAATCACTACTCGTTACTCTCCTCTTCCCTTTTTCCATTTTTATTTTTTTCCTTACAGCAACCGGAACTCAATCCGCAAATGCACAGTGTAATACGAATACATCTATTTGTACTTCGGGAACTGCCGGTCCATTTACATTTGTTAATCCGGGACCGGTTGTGAGTTCCTGTCTCGATTTCTTTGGACCGAACATGGGGTATATCATTCTGCATATTACTACATCAGGCCCATTAAATATGCTTATTGACGGAAATTCCAATTCAGGTTTCCTGGATGTGGCTGTTTTCAATATTCCAAACGGACAATCTCCTTGCACTGCTATTCAAAACCAGAGCAATGAGATCGGCTGTAATTATGCCAGTTCATCTAGCGGATGTAACCAATTCGGAACTTCTTTTCCATGCAGTGCATCTGTACCGGCACCGATGGTTACTGCCGGTCAGGAAATCATGATCCTTGTTGAGAACTGGAGCGGAAGTTCCAATAACTTTACATTATCGCTGAGTCCAACCGGTGCTCAATCAGGCCCGCCAAACCCTGCAATTACTCCTGCAGGACCGTTTTGTGTGACTTCCGGATCAACGCAGTTAATTGCCGCAGATATGGGAGGAACCTGGTCAGGACCGGGAGTTTCTTCCAGCGGAGTATTTAACCCTGCTTCAGCCGGAATCGGAACACATACCATTAACTATTCCGTAGGAGTTGCCCCTTGTAATGCATCATCCTCTACAACTATTACCGTAAATAGCGCTACAGTTACCCCACCTGCCGCCCAAACCATTTGTACGGGAGGAAGTGCAACCCTTACTGCAAGCGGTGCAGGAACTTACACCTGGTCGCCGCCAACAGGATTGTCTTCAACTACCGGTGCCACTGTAACAGCGAGTCCGGCAACAACTACAACTTATACTGTAACAGGAACAACTGCCGGCTGTACGAGTAATGCTACAGTTACAGTTACAGTTGCTCCGTTAACTGTGGGCGTAACGCCAAGTACCACGATTTGTTCGGGAGCTTCCACGACTTTAACGGCCAGCGGCGCAACGAATTATACCTGGTCGCCCACAACCGGTTTGTCTGCTGCAACAGGTGCAACGGTTACGGCAAATCCGACAACCACGACCACTTATACCGTAACCGGAACTAACGGTTCCTGTTCAGCAACTGCAACAACAACTGTTACCGTTACTCCTTTGAACCTTACTGTTTCTCCCAACGCAAGTATTTGCAACGGTGCGTCCACCACACTCACTGCGAGTGGTGCAACAAATTATTCCTGGTCACCTGCAACCGGGTTATCGGCTTCAACTGGAGCAAGTGTCACTGCTAGCCCGACTACGACAACAACTTATACCGTTACAGGAACGAATGGGAGTTGTTCTTCGACACAAACCGTTACGGTTACTGTGACCCCGCTTGCATTAACCGTATCTCCGAATGCAAGTATCTGTAATGGTGGTTCAACCATTTTGACGGCAGGTGGGGCAACGAATTATTCCTGGTCACCGTCCACGGGTTTATCCTCAACAACCGGTGCATCTGTTACTGCAAATCCCACAACGACTACCACTTACACGGTTTCCGGAACCAGTGGAAGCTGTACGGCATCTTTACCTGTAACTGTTACAGTTACTCCCGTTGTCGTTTCAGTATCTCCTAACACTAGTATCTGCAATGGTGCGTCCACAACCTTAACTGCTTCCGGAGCGACGAATTACAGCTGGAGTCCGTCTGCAGGGTTATCATCAACCACAGGAACAACTGTCACCGCAAATCCAACTGTTACAACAACCTATACCGTCACAGGAACCACAGGATCTTGTTCTGCAAACGCAAGTATGACTTTAACCGTCAACCCGGTACCGACAGTTACGGCTACGAATAACGGTCCTTTGTGTGAAGGAAGTACGATGCAGCTGCAGGCCACAAGCCTTCCGGGAACAAGCTACAGCTGGTCTGGTCCGAACGGATTCAGTGCCAACACACAAAATGTTTCTAATACAGCCTCCATTAACGCTGCCGGAACCTATACAGTTACAACAACATTAAACGGTTGCACCTCATCCGC
>DJFP01000200.1 GCA_002432565.1 Flavobacteriales bacterium UBA5869 | reverse complement strand
GATCAAATTATTGCAATCTAACGGGATGACCGGACAAATCATGGAAACGAATGGAAAAATCCGTGTTACTGCCGGAAATGCTTCTCAATATGATCAGTTGGAGCCTAAATTGAAAGCTTTGGGAATTGCTCCCTGGATTTTGAAATAAACTGAAACTTCGACTCCGCTCAGTTTCCTTTTGACCAAAGTCATGGAGCGAAGTCGAAATACCTCTTCATTTGCAGATCTGAAATTTTAGACTGAATGCCTTACAAGGCTACGACATAGGCGTAGCGTAGTCTGCCTGTAAGCGTTTTTTCCAAAAAATGTATGACACTGCCAAAACTCCCAGGAAAATCAGCGGGGAAACAATATTTGTTGCCGGATCTCCGATTGAAGCGTGAAGAATGCTTGCTGAAATGAGTGTAATGCCAAAACCGGCATACGCCCATTCCTTGACAGGTCCTTTGAAAAATGGAATCAGGAGAACCAATGCTCCGATAATTTTAGCGATTCCCAATTCAATACGAAAAGCATCCTGGAAGCCCATTTTGACAAAACCTGCCTGAACTTCGGGTGAAGTGAAGTACATAGAAGCTGAGAAAAGCATCATAAGTGAAAATAAGCCTGTTGTTGTCCAATAGATAATGTTGTTCTTTTTCATTTGTCCTATTTTTTGATATCCGGCATTTATCGCCTGGAATGATTTATTGGATGCAAAGCTATTTGATACCTGATTTATTTTTTGCCTATATTTCCTTTTGGAAACTAGTTTCCACGAAGAAACTTATTGTAAAATCGATCCTTTAACACCGTATTTTTGTGTTATGGTAATGAAAAAGAAAATGATACATGAGCCGGCGGCCTGCGCAGGAAGAATGCTGGCTATCCGGGACACGTTGGAATTGCTTTCCGGGAAGTGGAAGATTCAGATCATTGGAACGCTGATATTCGAGAACTCTATGAAGTTTATGGAATTGAAAAGAAACATTCCGGGAATAGGTGCGAAGATGCTTTCCAAGGAATTACAGGAACTGGAAATCAATCAATTGATCACGCGGACGGTTTGTGATACGAAACCAATTACGGTAGAATACAAGATTACGCCTTACGGGTTAACATTGGAACCAATTATCGCCGAATTGGCAAGATGGGGTTCCAATCACCGAAAACACCTGTTCAGCAATAGCTGAAATTAGTACATATGAATGTTTTTGAAAATAGCACGGCATTCACAAGTACCACCGTTTTTCTTGTTGCGCTCTACTTCGTTGAATACGTAGTTCGTATCACTGTTCAGGTCAAGACCAACGACCAATAGAGTATCTGCGGCTCTTCCACTGATGGAATCTGCATACATTCTGCACGGTTTGAAGATATCCATGTTCTTATGACCGTTTCGCTCAAGAATAATGACTTCACTTTTTTTGGCAACCAGGAAGCTGTCTACCGTAAAAAATACCACGGAAGCAGAATCCGTGCGTTCATAGACCCTTACCCAGACATCATAATCGGAATCATTTTGAATAACCTGGTTGTATTTTACGCTTGGGTCCTTGCATGCGGCAAGAATTAAAAGAAGTGCGATAAGGGGTAGAATGCTTTTCATGCTCCAAAGGTATGAAAACCAAACGGTAGAATCCAAAAACAATTCATTGAAAATAATGCAGGGACGCAATGCTTGCGTCCCCACCAGAATATTTTCAATTTTTTCTTTAAAATCGGATTGTCACACCCACCATTGCCTGGAAACCCTGAACAGGGTAATTGTACCATCTTTTATAACGCTGTGCGGCCACATTATTTAAATTGATGAATCCGGAAATGCGCTTATTGTATCGGTATTCCAGCCCGATATTCGCATCGGCAAGGAAACCAAGTTTCAAACCGTATTGGTTGTTTTCTTCCAATACATCTTTCCCCGGAGCAAATACCTGTGCTCTTCTTCCGCCTTCCAGGTTTGCGTCAACGGTTAAAATGAACTTATCATACAAGTTGTAAGTTCCTCGCAGCACGATTTGGAATTGAGGCAGGTTCCATGCAAAGATATTGTTTCGAGCATTGTAGGAATAATACCTTCCGATGACATCGATCTTTACTTTTTCTTTTAGCTGATAATAGATTGATCCTTCCAGTTTGGTGATGTTCATCGTATCGTAGATCACCTGGAAGCGGTTTCCGCCCGAGTATAAAGTATCGGTTACGAAAAGTGCTTTTCCTTTCACATGCGAGAAACTTGCAAAGACGTTGAATCCGATGCGCTTGGACAAAGTTCCTTTGATACCCACAAAACCGTCTGCTGCTTTGTGCTCATTCTGCAGGGAAACATTTGAAAGTGCGAATTCGTTTTCATCGGTAATTCGTTTAAAAGACTGTTGGGTCAAACCTCCGGTAACACCTGCGTAAGGGATCAGGATATCATTGAACAAGGAGTATTTCACTTCAGCGATCGGGTAAAGGTATACTTTGTCTTTCGCCCCGAAACTTGCGGTCAGATCCACACCGATTTTAGCCTTTAATTTCCGATTTTTGGAATAAGTACTGATACTAGGTTTCAAACTGATGATGGTGTTTTTGCTTTCAAGACCTGTGTTTAAAAAGCCGGGCATGGTATCGTTCATAACCCCGTATTTGTAGGAGTTGTGAAGAATGTCCAGATCGGCGGCAAAAATTTCCGTTCCCCATTTGTATTCGGCTCCTGTGCGTATCGCAAAGAAGTTCTCACGCGCATTCCAATCGTTCAAAGAATCGGCTTTCGGTTTTTTATCGTTGAAGTGGCGGTATTCCATTCCGAGCTTCCAGTTCAGTCCCAAACTATCTTTTGCATGTGAATGGAATCCTCCTTTTAAACCAAAGGTGTTGAAACGCTGCGCAATACTGTCTTTATCTGCATCTTCATTCGGGAAACCGTAGAAATGAAGTCCCTGGTTGCGGTAGTATGATTCTGCATCCCAGCTGTATTTCTTTTCGTTCACACCCACGAATCCGCGAACATTTGTGCGGTCAAAATTCGCCGGCGCTACATTGCGCATTTTACCGAAAGAACTTAAATGCTGAATGCTTCCGCCATAGTTTAATTTGCGACTTCTTCCGTTGTTGTAATAAACTTCTGCAAGCGGCATCAGCAAGGATCCGATCCCGATCCGCGCATACCCGTTATACAATTGCGGCAGTTTTTGCTGCAGGTTTACTTTTGCAGGTTCAATCTTCGGAATTTCAAAAGTGGGTTCGTAATTGATGGAAAGCAGCGGAAAGGAAGTCGTTGGAACCGGGAAAACCGTATCCAATACTTTTGGCTGTGAATTCAGACGGCTCGCATTTTCAACCGTTCTGCTTCCGGTAGTATTAATAATTACTTCATTACCTTGTCCGAAAACAGTCGAAACAAATCCGATGAACAGGGCACTTAAAACCAATAATCTATTTGTATTTCCTTTCATTATTTCCCTGTTTTTTCATCCAATTCAATCACTGTAGGCTCGCTCGGATTGGTTAAAGTTTTCGGTTGTGTTTTCAATTGCATGATCTCATTGTACAATTCACCTGCTTCCTGCTGGATACCGTCATCTTTTACCGGATAATGATCGATAACTGACTTAATGGTATTCTCTGCCTGGAACAGGTCTTTTTTCTGAAGCAATACTTTTGTCTGAAGGATCAGTCCTTTTGCAATCCAGTAATCATAACCCGGTTTCATTTTAAGCAATTCACGGATAATGGTTTCCGTTTTGGTATAATCTGCCAGCTCAAATGCATTTTGCGCCAAAGTATATTTGGATTCTGCCGCCCAGGCTGTAGTTGCATTTTTGATCACATAATCCAATGAAAGCTGTGCTTCCGCGTAGCGTTTTTCTTTGGAAAGTGAAATTCCTTTGATGTATTCGGCTTCCAGTTTNNCGCATCAACCCGATCCGGGCATTGTTCAGGAATTCCGGATTGGAACTCGTTTCTTCGGTTCGTTTATAGTATGGAAGTGCGTCCTCTTTCTGGTTTCCGTTGAACAGGAACTTGGCGGTTCGCACCGAAGCTAATTCCGTGTAATCGTCATTCGGGCCGGCAAGGGTAATCTGATAAATCGCAACGGCTTCTGCTTCCCGTTTCAAACGGTATAAAGCATCTGCTTTCTGGTTCATGGCATCGCGGTAGAATTTACCGTTCGGATACTTATTCAAATACTTATCGAATTCTTTAATCGAAGCTTCCCATTCAGATTTGTCATACTGATCGAAGCCAAGGCGGTAGTACTCGTCTTCTACTTGTGTGGCAATGGAATCGGCACAGCTGTATTTTCCGGCAAGCAATTCAATTTTGTTCAGCAAACGCTGGGCGCGGTAAACGGAAACCAGGGAACTTACTTCGCGTTCACAGATGGTATCGTTGATAGTAAATTCATTCAGGACTTTTGTATAATAAGTTTCTGCCTGGTTGAAATTAGTGCGTTTGAAAGCAATGTCGCCTAAATAATGGTAAGCATCTTTCACCGAAGTACTGGATGGATAATCGGCAATGAACTGTTTGTAATAACGCTCAGACTTGTCCATATTGTCGACTTCAAAATAAGCACGTGCAACTTCCAGGATGGCGCGCTGCAAATACCTCGATTTCGGGTAATTATTGATCAGGTCGGTTAAACTCTGAATGCGGTCATTCGGCTTATTCATGAAGTTATANNATCTGCATTCAGGACCCGGTAATATTCGTCCGCCAAACGCATGTATGCATCTGCCTTTTTAGGAATATCTGTCAGGTTTGGCTGTTTCAGGTAATCTCTGAAAGTTGCCTGGACTTCCTGGGAATCTTTCAAAGCCAGATAGGCATAACCCTTGTTGTAGATCGCATCGTTTCGCAGACCACTCATTTGTGAGCCCGACATTCCCATGAACTGGGAGTATTTCTTGATTGCCTCCGAATAATTTTTCAGGTAGAATTCAGCATCAGCACTCCAATACATGGCTTTTGCACTGACTTCGGGACTAATGGGGTATTTGTCTACCAGTTCGAAGGCCTTAATTGCATTGGTGTATTCAGATTTCTGGAACAATTCCACACCTCTGTTAAATGCGATTAGCTGGTAAGCAGATTTCAGTTTAATATCCTTGTTGGTAAGCTGATCCAAAGATTCCAGCGCTTTTTGGTAATTCTTGGTAGAAGTATACACGTTCACCAAATACTGGTAAATAACCGGTTTGCGTTTGGAATCCGGGTATTTTTCCAGGTACAGTTTGAATGCTTCAACAGCTTCATCATAGGCATTCATATCCAGCTTATAAGAAAGCAGGGCGTAATTGTATAAGGCATCTTCCTGGATCATTTTGTCCATGTCCATCTGGCTTGCAGCTTCAAAGGCCGTTCTGGCATAAACCAGTTCATTCAGGTTGGTGTAACATTCTCCGGCATGATAAAGTGCGATCTGTCCCAAAACATCCTTTTCACGCGCCACCCGGTCAAAGTATTTCACGGCTTTCGTGCAATTCGCCGTGCGTGAATAAGCCAAAGCAAGTGCATAATCATCATCCCGCGTCGTATTCGATTTTGAGTTGTACAATTCCAGGTAAGGAAGCGCCTCATCATATTTCTCCAAATGGAAATAACTGTCCCCGATGATGTGACTGATCTCAACTTGCTCAGCAGGTTTGAGACTATCGACCTTGCTCGGTGCAAAATCAACCACTTCCTGGTATTTGTGCTGGATGTAATAGATTTGTGTGATGTAATAAGGAACAACGCGGTTGAAGCGGTTGTCGCTCAGTAATTTTTCGAATCCTTCCAATGCCGTTTGGTACGAACTGTCCAAATAGCAAATGTGTGAGTAGTAATACAAGCTCGGAGCCCCATACTGACTNNAGTTTGAAGTAATATTCCTCCTGGTTCTCTTTATCTACAGTAGATCTGTTTAGCTGTTTGAAGTATTCGATGGATTTTTTGTAATCCTTTTTTTGGTAGTAATACCGACCGATCTGAAAGAGGATATTGCTGCGGTAGATGCTTTCCGGGTATTCCCTGTTGAAGGTTTCCAGGAGATCAATAGCATCATTATTGAAGAGTTCCAATGCGGAAAGACCTTCATAATACAAGGCTTTGATGTAGTATGAATCATTTTTGGAACCCTTGTAATCTGTGATAAACAGACGAAATTCTTTGCGTGCTGCACTGTATTGTTCTTTTTCAAACAAATCTTCTGCTTTGTAGAATCCACTAAGCGGAGAATGGTACTTCTCACTTGCCTGGGACCATGCCGAAGAGCTTGCAACAAGTAGAAAAAGGATAAAAAGAAAACGCATTACAACTATTTTAAGATCCTAAAATTAAGTAGTCCCTGAGGGAGAAAGGGCGCGCGTGTTCAAAAGTTTTAAACTTATAACTGTTAAGAGATAATCTCGTTACACCTGAATTTTACGAATTGGAAACCCGAATTTTACAAAGGAATTAGTCGTTCAAAATTCCGATAGCTATCGGAATCAAGGGTTGAAAAGTCAAATTTGGACTTATACCCTTTTGAACGCTTGAACCTCTTTGAACATTTAATCTCATAAGTGGTGGAGAAAGTTATTCGTATTCAAAACGGGAGAATTGATCAGCTTGGTCAGACAGTTCTTGATAACATCAATTTCGAGGTGGAATCGGATGAATTGGTTTTTCTAATCGGTAAAACAGGTTCCGGGAAAAGCAGCTTGTTGAAAGTGCTTTACGGGGAATTGGACCTGACTGAAGGTTCGGGATCCATGGTAGATTATGACCTGAAAAAACTTTCCAAGCGGCAGATTCCAAACCTCCGCCGCAAATTGGGGGTTGTTTTCCAGGATTTCCAGTTGCTTTCCGATCGTTCGATCAATGACAACCTGCGTTTTGTGATGAAAGCTACGGGCTGGAAGGACAAGCGCGAAATGGATCAGCGAATCCGGACGGTTTTATCCATGGTGGGTTTGGAAGGAAAAGAACATGTACAGCCTCACCGGCTTTCCGGAGGAGAACAGCAACGCGTGGCGATTGCAAGAGCTTTGATCAATCACCCGAAAGTGATCATTGCGGACGAGCCTACAGGAAACCTGGACCCGGAAACATCTACGGAAATCATGCACCTGATCGTTGCCGTAGCAAAAGAAGAAAAAGCTGCCGTGATCATGGCAACACANNGAATTAAAGGCTTTGGATACGATGCATCGTTTTGATCCGTTCCAGCCGCTGTTTGATTAATATATTAGATGTAGAAAATAGTAGGGGGCGAAAAATTTTTCGCCCCCTACTATTTTCTGATAAAAGTTTAATATCCGATTTCTTCCAGAACTTCTTTCAATTTTTCAACCCCAAATTCTCTTTCCAATTCCTCCAGGCGATTTTCCGCCGGACGATTTTCCGCCAATACCTGCTTTATTTTTCCGGCTAATGGCAATACCGGGTCCCAGATTTCACAGTGCTTTTCTAAACCGCTTGTCCCGATCATTTCTTTCGTAGCGATACAGGGTTTACCGGTGAGCAATGCACGGATAACTTTCAATTTGACCCCACTGGATTTAAAACCGATCAACAAGTGCAGTGAACAGCTTCTCATCAGATCATTCAATTCGGAATCGCTCGGATTTGCAACGCATTTCCAGCCTTGCCCCTCAATTTTCTTTACGAGGTTAGCACTTGGGTTTTTCCCGGCAATTACGATTGGAAGATCTAATTTCTCTCGTTTGTTTTCTTCAATCAATTTCTCAACGGCTTCCCGGTTTTCAGGAACGGATAAATTTCCATGATACAATCCGAAGGGCTCTGCTTCTATTGGTTGTAATACTAAACCAGGATGGATTGTAACAGGAAGATAAACAGCCTGGAAACCGAGATTCCGGTAATAATCCCGGTCGCTTTTCGAAATGCATAAAAGCGGAACTCCCTTCAGTTTCAATTCCTGCTTTCGCAGTTTTCGGGATTCCAAACTAAAAAACAAACGTTCGGAAGTAGTCTTTGCGTCAGTTGCAAGATCATGGTAATACTGCCATTCAATGTTGTGCATGCGAACGGCCACTTTTCGGTTATTTTTGAGCAGTTCCTGAGCCCAAAAGGTACTGTGCTGTCCTTCCAGTAAAATGGGAGCATCATCCGCGAGTAAACGCTTGAGTAATTGTTCCGAGTTCCTGCTTTTTACAATATAGGGAAGACTCGACAGTGCCGATTTCACCCCATTTTTTCGGTCGTAGTAATAAATTTCGTCAGCGATTTCAGAAAAATCGTGATTTCTTCCGCGTCCGTATTCGTAGCAGTGAAGGATTACGTAATATCCCAATGCTTTTAATCCTTTCGCCCTAAGGAATACATCCAGTACACCTCCGTAATCGGGTGGAAAAGGGACATCAAAAGAAACAACGTGGATTTTTTTATGCATGGATTTTCGGATAGAATTCGTTTAACTGCTGTACTTCAACCTCCCAATTCTCTTTGCCGGCAGCAATTTTACAGTTGT
>DJFP01000142.1 GCA_002432565.1 Flavobacteriales bacterium UBA5869 | reverse complement strand
ATCGGTTCGGGTATTTCAAGTTTATCCTGCGCGGCGTTCCTTGCAAAGGAAGGGCATGAGGTAATGATCCTGGAACAAAACGACAGTATCGGGGGGAGAGCACGGCGATTTAAGACCGATAACGGATTCATGTTCGATATGGGACCAAGCTGGTACTGGATGCCGGATATTTTCGAGAATTTCTACAACCAATTCGGTTATACTACTTCAAACTTTTATGAACTGGTAAGATTGGATCCTTCTTACCAGGTAATCTGGGGCAATAACGACATTGACCCTATTCCGGCTTCTCTTGCAGAACTGGAAGAGTACTTCGAAAAACTGGAAATAGGAAGCAGTATACAATTGAGAAAATTCCTGGCTGATGCAGAAAAGAAATATGAGATCGGAATGAAGGACCTGGTTTACAAGCCAAGCTTGAAATTGACAGAATTTGCAGATACGCGAATACTAGCCGGCCTTTTCAAAATGCATTTATTCACATCCTATGCTTCCTTTATCCGGAAATACTTCACCCATCCGAAAATCATTTCACTGCTTGAATTTCCAATTCTTTTCCTGGGGGCTACTCCAAAAGACACACCCGCACTTTATTCCCTGATGAATTATGCAGACATCCGTTTGGGAACGTGGTATCCGATGGGTGGCATGTTTGAATTTGTAAAAGCTTTCGAGCGGATTGCTTTGGACCAGGGTGTTGTTTTTTCATTAAATACCCGCGTTCTTGGATTTAATACTTTAAACGGCAAAATCAAATCCATTACAACTTCCAAAGGACAAATTGAATGCGATTATGTGATCTCTGGAGCAGATTACCGGCATACGGAGCAATTGTTAAAGAATAAAGCGAATTATACGGATGCTTACTGGTCCAAACGAACAATGGCACCATCCTGCTTATTATTTTACATCGGTCTGGACAGCAAAGTACCCAACCTGTTGCATCATAATTTGTTTTTTGATGAGGATTTTGACACACATGCTTCCGACATTTATAAAAATCCGAAATGGCCGCGAAAACCACTTTTTTATGTCAGCTGCCCTTCAAAAACAGATCCTTCAGTCGCTCCTGCAACCGGTGAAAATTTATTTCTTCTGATTCCGATCGCACCGAACCTGGAAGATTCGGAAGAACAACGCGAAGCATATTTTGAAATATTGAGAAAACGCTTAATCGAAAAAATCGGATTTGATATCAATCCACATATCGTTTACAAACGTAGTTACTGCATCGCTGACTTTATGACAGATTACAATGCATATAAAGGAAATGCCTACGGATTGGCAAATACACTAAAACAAACTGCTTTATTGAAACCCCGCATCAAGAACAAGCATTTATCTAACCTGTTTTATACAGGGCAATTGACAGTTCCCGGACCTGGAGTCCCGCCATCAATTGTATCGGGAGAAGTGGTTGCAAAACATGTGATCAAACGGATTGAAAAACTGAACTAAGAACCCTGCTATGAAACAACTATTCGATACCCTTTCCCTGGAAATGAGTGCTCTGACAACTAAAAGATACAGCACTTCCTTCTCTATTGGTGTTCACTTTTTGAGTAAAGACCTGCAAGCTCCCATACACGGCATTTATGGATTTGTGCGCTTTGCAGATGAAATTGTCGACACTTTTCACGATTACGAAAAACAGGAATTACTAAAAGAATTCAAAGACGAAACCTACAAGGCCATCGATCGCGGCATTTCACTGAACCCGATCCTAAACAGTTTTCAATGGGTCGTAAATAAATATCGGATTGATCCGGAGCTCATTGAAACGTTCCTGCAATCCATGGAAATGGACCTGCGGACGATACAATACGAGCAAAAAGTCTATGAGCAATACATCCTGGGCTCTGCAGAAGTTGTTGGACTAATGTGCCTGAAAGTGTTTGTTCGCGGAAACGAAGAAAGCTATTTGAAATTGAAAGATTCTGCCATGAAACTGGGGGCCGCTTTCCAAAAAATCAACTTTCTGCGCGACCTGAATGCAGATTACTTTCAATTGGGCCGGACTTATTTCCCGGAAATGAATTTCGATTTGTTTGACCGTGCAATGAAACAGAAAATTGAGCAGGAGATTGCCCTGGATTTCAAAGCCGGGTACGAGGGAATCAAGAAACTTCCGAAGGACGCACGATTCGGTGTTTACATGGCTTATCGCTACTACGTCAAATTATTCCACAAGATCCAGAAAACCGACGCTCAAATTATTTTAGGAGAGCGCATCCGGATTCCGGATAATAAAAAGTACCGTTTGCTATTTACTTCTTATCTTCGCCATAACTTGAATTTGTTATAAATTCAGGTTGCAGATTTTAAACAAAAAATAGAAGAAATAACTTTCCGATGAAGATCTTTCGCGTCGAACAATTCAATGCAGCACATCGTCTGTTCAATCCGAAATGGGATGATGAGACCAACAACCGCGTTTTCGGAAAATGCAATAACCCCAATTTCCACGGGCACAACTACAAACTGGAGGTAGAACTGGATGGTCCGATCAACCCGGAAACCGGGTATGTCATGGACATGAAACATCTTTCTGATATTATGAAATTGGAAATCCTGGAACGTTTTGATCATCGAAACCTCAATTTAGATTGTCCGGAATTTAAGGATCTGATCCCTTCTGCAGAAAATATTGCATGGGTTTGCTGGAATATTCTGCGCGAGAAACTTCCTTCTGAGCTGAAATTAAAAGTCCGGCTTTGGGAAACACCCAGAAACGGCGTTGAATACGATGGAAATTAAACCTTTAATGACAACTAAAAATTCGGAACCAATATCAAAAGCTTAGCTTTTTCTTCTAATTTTACAAAACATATCAATCAATATGAGAGCTCTTTCAGCAATAGGTTTTGTAATCAGCGTCATCGGTCTGCTTTTGGTTTGTTACAATCAATTTGCTATTATTCCGTTTTTGACTGATCTGAACAGCAATGCAGCTATCAAAGACAATGAGTTCACTCAATCCCTGCGGTTCAATTATGAGAACCAGTTGTTTTTCCTGAGTATGCTCAGCATCATTGTCGGTGTTTTTTCAGTATTGTTTTGCTCTATTGTTTACCTGAAGAAACGCACGCGAATGACTTTAATCGGAACCATTTTAGGCGTTTTCGTAGCTGTAATGGGAATTATACATTCGTGGTATTAATATTCATTTGATCGTAGGGCGGCGATTAATCGCTACCCTATTACAACAATAAAACAGGTCCGTTCATGGGAAATTTGACATTTTTCTGGCACCGAAGAGATTTGAGAATCCACGATAACGCCGGACTTTTCAAAGCTTTAAAACAAGGAGAAAATGTTCAGCCAATATTTATTTTCGATACTCAGATTTTAAATTCACTTCCGAATCACGACCAGCGGGTTCTATTTATTTACCGCGCCATTGAAGAACTAAACGCCGCATATCAAAAATCAGGATCTTCTCTCTGGGTATTTCACGGAAATCCGGAACAGATCATCCCGGAGCTGGTCAAAAAACACGCTGTACAAAAAGTTTTCTGCAATCGGGATTATGAACCAAATGCCATTAAACGGGATAAATTCGTTCACGAAGCACTGCAAAAACTAAACTGCACCTTTTCAGGATCAAAAGACCAGGTTATTTTTGAAAAAGATGAGGTCGTAAAACCCGACAGAAATCCTTACCACGTTTTCACACCATACATGAAGCGCTGGAAAGAAAAACTGAACGACTTTTACCTAAGCTCTTACCCGGTAGAGAAATACGCTTACAACCTTAGCAATAACGCCGAAATATCCTTTCCGTCATTGGAAGAATTAGGATTCAGCGACAAACAAACCCAATATTTCCCGGCTTCAAAAATTCCGGAAAGCATCATTAAAAACTACCACGATACGCGTGATATCCCATCCATTGAAGGCACCTCCCGTTTGAGTGTCCATTTACGCTTCGGGACCATTTCGATCCGTGAATTGGCAAAAAAAGCGATGGAAACGAATGAAAAATATTTCAACGAATTGATCTGGCGGGATTTCTACCAAATGATCCTGTATTGGTATCCGAAAAGTGTGGACCATGCGTTCAAACCGGAATATGACCGGATCACCTGGGAATTTGATGAAAAACAGTTCCGGGCCTGGTGCGAAGGTAAAACAGGTTATCCGCTGGTAGATGCCGGAATGCGTGAATTGAACGAAACAGGCCATATGCATAACCGCATTCGGATGGTTGTAGCCAGTTTTTTATGCAAACATTTATTGCACGACTGGCGTCTGGGCGAGCGTTATTTCGCAGAGAAACTATTGGATTTTGATTTGGCTAGCAATGTCGGAGGATGGCAGTGGGCTGCCGGTTCGGGTGTCGATGCAGCTCCTTACTTCCGGATTTTTAATCCGACCAGTCAACAGGAAAAGTTCGATTCGAAATTCGAGTACATCAAAAGATGGGTGCCTGAATTCGGAACAGCCAATTACCCGAAACCGATTGTGGAACACAAATGGGCACGTGAACGTGTATTGGAACGGTATAAAAAAGCCCTAAACGCAAAGTGAAATTTCGCTTCCGTGAAGGACTTTAAGAGCCTAAGAACGCTAAAACATGATATCATGTTTTCGTTATATCACGAAATCATATTTTTGAAAGGTGCCTTTTCGTTTTTACTGACGACGCAACTCACCCGATCTCCATTTCTGCAGGAAAGTAGCCCATGCAAAAGGGTTCAGCAAGTTATTTACAGGCGACTGCCCCATGGTGTATAAACG
>DJFP01000273.1 GCA_002432565.1 Flavobacteriales bacterium UBA5869 | reverse complement strand
TCCTGCATTCCAACAATTGCATCTGTATTTGCCAATTCCATGGTAGCTTCCAAAAGCAATTTTTCCATGAAAGGGTCACCAACCTGTACGGATGGCAAATCCTGAGCGGATTCTTCCGTAATATCTTTTGAAGCAAATGCTGCTCCGGCAATTCCGTCTTTTCCTGTTGAAGAACCAACGATGTAAACCGGGTTGCCCGGTCCTTTTGCTTTTGCAGAAATTACTTTCTTAGTATCGATAATTCCGGCTGAGAAGGCATTCACCAACGGGTTTTGGTTGTAAGATTTGTCGAAGAAAACTTCCCCGCCAACGATCGGAATACCGAAAGCATTTCCGTAATCACCAATTCCTTTGACGACTCCTTTTACCAGCCATTTTGTACGCGCTTCTTCAATATCTCCGAAACGCAATGAGTTTAACTGTGCAACCGGTCGGGCACCCATCGTGAAGATATCGCGGTTAATACCTCCAACTCCTGTTGCTGCTCCCTGATAAGGTTCCAAAGCAGAAGGGTGGTTGTGAGACTCGATTTTGAAAACACAGCCGATTCCATCTCCCAAATCTACCAATCCGGCATTTTCTTCACCGGCTTTTACCAGCATGTGCGGGCCATCTTTCGGTAATTGTTTTAACCAGTAAATGGAGTTTTTGTAAGAACAGTGTTCAGACCACATAACAGAGTAAACTGCTGTTTCAGTGAAGTTTGGTGTGCGACCAAGGATTTCTTTGATCATCTCAAATTCATCGGCGCGTAAACCTAATTCAACCGCTTGCTCTACTGTAGCTTCTTGCTTAATGGAAGTACTCATTTTCTTATAACTTTGATGCAAAAATAATCATTCCTCGCTAATTCCGAGTGCCTAATTCGAATTCCGGGCGAGAATTTTGGAGTGTGAATTCATAAAACGAGAAGGTGTTAAGAATTAGTACAAAAGACGCTCTATAGTCGGGTGTAGGTCGGGTAATACCCGGGTGATCCTGCAGGTATATTTGTTCATGCCGAGGCGAAGGATTTTTCAATTCGGTATTTGGCATTCGTAATTATGAATTAACTTAGAGGTCTGATGGTATTTACACTGCTCCTGGTCGGTTTAACTTGGTTTGTTTGGAAGTTCAAAACAGATGGCTTGTCACGGACTGATTTATTGATCGGGTGGGGGATCAAAGTGCTTTTCGGAGTGCTTTTCATGATCATTCATACCAAAATCTACGGGATTGGTGAAGTCACGGTTGATTGGGAGGAATACATGGAGGACAGCATTACGCTCAATCAGGTGGCTTACCAGTCTTTCGGAGATTACCTGCGGTTTTTGTTCGGAACGAATACGGAAGCTGCTGTCGGACAATACCTTTCCAATACGAATCATTGGTCTGCCGGAGACCTGGACCTGATGAACGATTCCCGGAACGTTTTACGTATAAACAGTTTGATCGTCTTTATTTCCAACGGGAATGTATATGTTCACATATTGGTTTTCTCTTTCTTTTCTTTTATCGGATTACGGGAAATTTTCCATGCATTCCGGGAACGCATATTTTATAATAAGCGTTTGTTCTGGTTTGCGTTGTTCCTTTTCCCAACTTTGAGTTTCTGGACCAGTTCTGTTCTGAAAGAACCCCTAATGATCCTGGGATTTGCATTTATTCTGAATGCCTTGTTCGGAGGATTGTCCGTGAAATCGAAGTTGTGGCGCTTTGCCCTTGGTTTTGTGCTGATGCTTGGATTCAAACCTTATGTATTGGGCTGTCTGCTGTTAAGTATCCCGGTTTTCTTATTGGGGAAATGGGTGTTCCGGAAAAGAATTCTGCTTGCGCCGTTGACAATACTGGCTGCTGTGGTACTTGTTTTTGCCTTGTTTTCCGGGCTGCGAAAAAATGTGACCCACCGTTTGACCCGCATGCAGTTTGATTTTATCAATGTGGGGCGGGGCGGGATGCATGCTTATGCAGATTCCTGTTTTTATTATTTTCGAACCGACCAATTTGCAGACCTGGAATTTACGGATAAAGGAGTGAAGGCAAAGAAAGATCTGACAGCAAAAAAAGTGACTTTCGGGATGAGTTATCCGTTCAGGGATATCCGTTTGAAACCGGGAGAAGGTCCATGGCGTGTTGTCTTTATCGGAGAAGCCTGTGGAAGTTACATCGAATTGACTCCGATCGGTAATGATTTCGGCCAGTTAATGAAAAATATTCCCGAAGCGCTTTCCAATGCTGCTTTCCGCCCCACTTTCTGGGATCCGGGAGGCAGGCTGAAAATCCTCAGTTTTTTAGAAACGATCGCTTTGTTTTTACTGCTAGCTTTCGGGTTATGGTATAACCGAAAAAACAGGACCCCGGAAGAAAAGAATATACTGGTGTTTTTAATAACCTTTTCACTGGTGTTGTTGGTGCTTATCGGTTGGACGACCCCGGTTTTGGGAGCAGTTGTCCGTTACCGCATGCCGGCATATTTAGCATTGTTTTTAATCGCATTTATCGGTTCAAGACCGTTCAAATTTAAATTATGAAGAAAACCATTTTGATTACCGGTGCAACAGCCGGTTTTGGAGAGGCAACGGCACGCATTTTTGCCGATAACGGATGGAACCTGGTTCTGACAGGCCGCAGAATGGATCGCCTGGAATCATTAAAAAAAGAACTTCAGTCAAAAGGGATTGACATCGTGCTGCTGAATTTTGATGTACGCAACGAGGAGGATGTGAATAATGCAATTGACTCCTTATCGGAAGAAGTGAAGAATGATCTTGCAATCCTTATCAATAACGCAGGGCTGGCCGTAGGGCGCGGACCTATCGATACCGGTGAAACGGATGATTGGGACCGGATGATTGACACGAATGTAAAAGGCTTGTTGTATGTGACTCGTGCCATTTCCCCGATTTTGAAAAAGAACGGCGGGGGACATATTGTAAACATTGCAAGTATTGCAGGGAAAGAAATTTATGCGGGAGGAAATGTCTATTGCGCAACGAAGCATGCAGTAGATGCTTTGTCACGGGCAATTCGCATCGATCTGGTGCATGACAATATTAAGGTTACAAATATTGCTCCCGGAGCGGCTGAAACGGAATTTTCACTGGTGAGGTTTAAAGGGGACGAACAAACGGCCAAAAATGTCTACGATGGTTTTGATCCGCTGATGGCAGAAGATATTGCCGATGCAGTTTATTATGTGTGCTCCAGACCCAAACATGTTTGTATCAACGACCTGGTAATCATGCCGAGTGCCCAGGCAAGTTCAACAATTTTCCATAAAACACATTCCTGATGCGTTACATTCTTTTTTCAATGGTTTTAGCAATCGGTGCTTCCTGTATGAAAGGGCAGTCGGTTGATTTGGTAATCCACAATGCAAAGATCCATACCATGGATGACCGGAATTCGGTGGTGCAGGCCATTGCAATTCGGGATGGTAAAGTTATTGAAGCAGGCCCGGACAGGCAGATTATGAATAAATACAGTGCAGATGAATTCATTGATGCCGAAGGAAAGGATATCTTCCCCGGATTTGCAGACGCACACGGACACATGATGAGCCTGGCCCGTCAAAAATTATCTGCAAACCTGGTTGGAACA
>DJFP01000275.1:210-3352 GCA_002432565.1 Flavobacteriales bacterium UBA5869 | reverse complement strand
TTATCTGCAAACCTGGTTGGAACAACTTCCATGGAGGAATTGATAGTACGGGTAGAAAAGTACTCACAGAAAAAGGAACGTCCGGTGATCGTTGGCGGCGGCTGGGACCAAAGTTTGTGGAATACGAAGGCACTTCCGACCAACGAACTGCTGAATGAAAAATTTCCGGACAAACCGGTTGTATTATACCGAATCGACGGGCATGCCATTTTGGTGAATGATGCTGCATTGAAGAAGTATCGAATAAATACTTCTTCACAAGTGGATGGCGGAGCTATTCTGAAAAAAGAGGATGGTTCACTAACCGGAATTCTTTTGGACAATGCCATTTCATTGATCAGTGAAAAGCTGCCTGATTTTCCGGATGGTGAATTGACTGCTGCCTTGCTGGAGATACAGCAGGAATTATATGGTTACGGAATCACCGATGTGCATGAAGCTGGTTTGACTCCGCATGACTTTAAGCTGGTTCGCCGTTTAGTCAAAGACAATAAACTGACCATTGGAATATACGGCATGCTTTACCCGGAAAAAGAAAATGCGGATTTTGCCAAAAAGCATGGAATTCTAAAGGAAAAAAACCTGTTGGTGCGTTCCTTTAAAGTAATGGGAGATGGAGCTTTAGGATCGAGAGGGGCTCTTTTGAAACAGCCATATTCGGACGATTTGCACAATCACGGTCTATTGACGACTTCTGTGGATAATTTAAAGCGTTATTCTTCCCTTGCCGAATTGACCGGTTACCAGTTGAACATTCATGCGATCGGAGATTCAACCAACCGATTGGTGCTGGAATTAATCCGGGCCTTTTCGAAAAAAAATCCGGATCACCGCTGGAGGCTGGAACATGCACAGGTTGTTGATCCGGAAGATTTTGATTTACTGGAAAGTTCAGGGGCTTTTCCTTCCGTACAGCCAACACATGCTGTGAGCGACCAGCGCTGGGCAGAGTCCCGTTTGGGTAAAGCGCGTTTAAGAGGNNATCGAAGGGTTTTTAATGGAGGAAGCGTTGACGGAAGAAGCTTGTTTGCGTGGAATGACCATCTGGGCGGCATTTGCCAGTTTCCAGGAAGAAACAAAAGGAAGTTTGGAAAAAGGAAAGGATGCGACTTTTGTCATGCTGGAAAGTCCGTTCTCTTCCAAAGCAGTTTATAACCCGAATTATGCCAACCGAACATTTATCAGGGGGAAGCTGGTTTTTTCAATGGATTGATTCGGCGGATTTTAGGAACAAAAAAAAGGGCTCGCCGGCAAACGAACCCTACAAACCAAAAAACCAAAAACGATCAAACACAAGTCATTAATTCTTTGTAACTTTCCAACTAGTTCATGAATTGCACTTGATCGAAGTTAGAAACTATATTCCCACAACGTAAAAGTAAGAAGTAGTATCTTAACGGTTGGGTGTGAAAAAACAAACACTGGTTTTGAATGAACATTTTTGCATTATTGCTTAATTTTTAATACATATATTGTGAGTGCTATTACAACTGATATGAATGAAGTAAGACGACTGTTTGACGTGCCTGCTTATCAATTGAATAACTTTCCCAATCCCTCCATGTTTGTTACCAAAACCGAGGGGGTATGGGTACCTATGACGACCGAAGAGTTTGTAGCACTTACAAATCAAATCTCTAAGGGACTTGTGGCACTTGGTGTTTCTGTTGGTGAGAGAGTGGCATTGGTTTCCCCGAACCGGGTAGAGTGGAATATCATGGATATTGCCATTCAGCAGGTTGGGGCAATTGTAGTTCCGGTGTATCCGAATATTTCGGAGCACGACTATGTGTATATTTTTAACGACTCAGGAGTTCGTCATGCCTTTGTGGCCGGGGAGGAACTGGGGCACAAGATCCAGGGCGTAAAGTCACAAATCCCGGCTTTAGAGAAAATCTTTACCTTTGATCAGCTTGAAGACTTTACCAACTACAAGGAATTGGTCGCAATGGGTAAGGATGTCCCTCAAAACAAGATCTCGGAATTGAAGGCCAATGTGCGTAACGAAGATTTGGCGACTATTATTTACACATCCGGAACAACCGGGAATCCGAAAGGAGTTATGTTGTCTCACAATAACCTGCTTTCCAACGTGCTTTCCTGTAAAATCAGTATTCCTGCGGATGAACATTCGCGTGTATTGACATTCTTGCCGGTTTGTCACGTGTATGAACGTATGTTACACTACCTGTATATGTATTGTGGGGCTGCGATCTACTTTGCAGAATCCATGGATACCATCGGAGCAAACCTGAAAGAGGTGAAACCGCATGTGTTTACAGCTGTTCCGCGTTTACTGGAGAAAGTATTCGACCGTATCATGCTGACAGGAGAATCATTGACCGGGTTTAAACGGAAGATATTCTTTTGGTCGGTTTCCGTTGCCGAGCAATACCATACTGGTAAATTAGGGTTCTGGTACAAATTGAAACTGGCAATTGCCCGAAAACTGGTATTCTCNNCAGATTTTCCTGGCAGCAGGAATTCCGGTGCTGGAAGGATACGGATTGACAGAAACATCTCCGGTGATTTCTGTAAACTGTATGAAAAAAGGAATTAAGATCGGGACGGTTGGACCGCTGATTGATGGTGTAAAGGTAAAAATTGCCGAAGACGGAGAGATTTTGGTAAAGGGTCCGAATGTGATGATGGGCTATTTCAATCTGCCTGATAAAACAGCTGAGGCTATCGATTCCCAGGGTTGGTTCCATACAGGAGATATCGGGACATTTGAGGATGGGATCTTCCTGAAGATTACTGATCGCAAGAAAGAGATTTTCAAAACTTCAGGGGGGAAATACATCATCCCACAGGCAATGGAAAATACTTTCAAGGAGTCACGTTTCATCGAGCAGATCATGGTTTTGGGTGAAGGACAGAAATTCCCATCCGCTTTGATTGTTCCAGCATTCCCGTTTGTGAAAGAATGGGCAAACCGTAAGAATCTGCAAATCGGAACGAGCAACGAAGAAATTGTGAAGAACCCGGATGTGATTGCGCGCATTCAAAAAGAAGTAGACCGCATCAATGAGGGGTATGGAAGCTGGGAAAAAATCAAGAAGTTTGGATTGCTTGCAACCGAGTTTGGAATTGAAACAGGCGAATTAACTCCGACCCTGAAGTTGAAAAGAAAAATAATCCT
>DJFP01000275.1:0-146 GCA_002432565.1 Flavobacteriales bacterium UBA5869 | reverse complement strand
GTGCCTGCGTGGTTTTACGACCTGAGGTTTTCTTCAAAATCTTTAATAGCAATTTTTCTTCAGAGCTGAGCCATTTATCGGAAGAAGGAATATTTTTAATGTGCCTTTCCAGCTGACTGCTTTCGTAAAGCGATAAAATTTCCGGA
>DJFP01000009.1 GCA_002432565.1 Flavobacteriales bacterium UBA5869 | reverse complement strand
ATCGGTGTTTTCGGGATTAATTCAGGCCAGGCTTTTGCAGGAGTTATCGGACCGTTGGTGGAAGTTCCTGCTTTGATTATCATGGTACGGATTGCATTCTGGCTGAAGAAGAAACTGTACCACAAAGCCTAACTTGTGCAACCAAAAGAACCATTTGGACTTGCAAAACAGGTTTCACGGAAGTTTTATTTCACCTTCCGATAAAAAGAACCCGATTTTTATATATTTACAACCAAATAACTTAAACCCTATGAACGATTCCCGAAAAAAAGCTTTCAAAGCATTAGGCATTGATCCGAATAGAAAAACCATTCTTTGCCTCGATGGTGGAGGAATCCGTGGAATTTTCACCTTACAATTGTTGAAAAAAGTAGAGGAAATCGCCGGAATTCCCTGTCACGAACTTTTTGACATGGTATCGGGTACTTCAACAGGCGGCATCATTGCCGGACTTATAGCTTCCGGGAAAAGTGCTGTGGAAATCGAAGATTTATATATCAGGCTCGTTACAAAAGTCTTTAAGCGAAGAGGAATCCTCGCGAACAGAAAATTAAATCCGCCCTTATACGATAAGATAAACTATCGCCAAGCCCTTTCTGATATCCTGGGCAATACCACATTGAAAGATGTGTGTGCAAAAACGGATACGGACCTTTTGATCACAGCGAAAGATGTTGCGGCCGGTGAAGAAACTTTCTTTACCTGTTTCTGTGATGAAGGAGAATACTCCGGAACATATAAAGATGTGTTATTACGGGCTGTTATGGAAGCAACCATGTCGGCACCCACTTATTTCTCACCTCTTGAGCGATTTGTTGACGGTGGTACAACGACTTACAACAACCCTACTCTATCCGCAATTATGGAAGCCGTCTATTACGGCCCCGAAAAGAAATACGATCTTTCCAAACTTTGTGTTTTTAGTTTTGGTACCGGAACAACCATTGAGTTCATTGAACCAAAAGGTATCAAGAACCCGGACGGACCTGATGTTTTGTTCTGGCTGGATGTGGTGATGCGGGAATCAAGCCAGGATGCCAGTAAGATGCAAAGCAACCTCATTCGCTCCGAGATCATTCCTGAACTTGATTTCAGAAGATTTCAAATTTCACTGGACGAAAACACACTGGAAAAAATCCCGGATAAAAACATTTCTCAATTAAACATGGAAGCTGATTGGCTGAGTGAATTAAAAAACGAAGACCTGAAAGGGATCGAATTGGATGATGTGTCTAAATTCGACCTGATGAAGGCAATCGGAGAGGCAGTTGTAGAATACATCATGAATGATCCGAAAGGCGGAAAATTCAAGAAAGACCTTGTAGATGAGAACAAAAAAGAACTTTTAGTCACTGCCTTTGGAAAAATTGACCGCATTAAAGAACAAATGAGTGATCCTGACTGGTTGGACAATTTCGAAAGTTAAGCGAAACAAACACTTCTGATTGAAATTAAAACCATCATTTTTTTTGCGAAATGGCTAGAACGCAATGCTGGCAGTGTTGAGGTGATCGGTTCGAGTCCGATATTTTCCACAAAAGAAAAAGCCCTGACGATAAATGCCAGGACTTTCCTTTTGTATGTCATTCTCTCAGCCGCGACTGACTTGTTTTTCATTTTATCAGGCTTATCTTGAGTGAATCCTAAAAGTTGGGTATTAGGATAAATCTGAGTTAATCTAAATATAACAATGTCCAAAAAGGTCTACAAAACATTTTAAGATCAATTGGTTAATCTTAAAATCTTTTGTATATTTGGTTTAGAATCAAAAGCGTGATCTTATATGGCTATTAAATTCTCTAAAGAACAGATTATCGATAGAATGAAATTTGAGAATCCCTGGTGGGAATCAGGAACTATCGATGTATATTATAAAAGCATGAAACGTCGTGAGTATTTTGAGCTATTATTTCCTTTAATTATAGAACGAGAAATAAAACGCTCTCTTGTACTTATGGGACCTAGAAGGGTGGGTAAAACAGTTTTATTATATCATTCAATTGATGAACTTTTGGAAACGGGAATTGACAAAGAGAAAGTCTGTTATTTATCGATTGAAACCCCTTTGTATAATGGTATGGCACTTGAAGAGCTGGTAAGCTTATATCTAAAAATTCAAGGCCTTTCAACTTCTGACGAGTTATTTATTTATTTTGATGAAATACAATATTTGAAGGACTGGGAACTACATCTAAAATCATTAGTAGACTCTTATCATCATATTAAGTTCATTGTATCTGGATCTGCCGCTGCAGCATTAAAACTTAAAAGTCAAGAATCTGGAGCAGGTCGTTTTACAGAATTTATTCTCCCACCACTGACATTTCATGAATTTCTGTCACTTACGGATAATCACCATTTGATAGAGATAGTTGAGAAAAAGAAGTTAATTGAAGACAGATTAGAAGAAGATGATGCATATGAGGAAATGGTCCTTAGTTATCGTCCACAGGATATAAAAAAACTGAATGAAAAGTTTATTGATTATATTAATTACGGGGGATATCCGGAATTGTCTTTATCAAAAGTCATACAATCTGATCCAGGAAGGTATATTCGCAATGATATTATTGATAAAGTATTAATGCGAGATCTTCCCAGTCTATACGGAATCAGTGATATTCAAGAATTGAACTCCTTGTTCACTTATATAGCTTATAACTCTGGGAACGAAATGTCTTTGGATGAGATTTCTCAGAATTCAGGGGTTGCAAAAAATACAATAAAAAAGTATCTCACATATTTAGAGGCAGCGTTTCTTATTAAGATTATACACAGAATAGATCAAAACGGTAAAAAATTTACCAGAGCTAATTTCTTTAAAGTATATCTTACAAATCCTTCTTTAAGAAGTGCTTTATTTTCTCCAATAACCAGCTCTGACGATTTTATTGGAAATATGGTTGAAACTGCCATTTTTGCACAATGGCAGCATAGCCCAAATCTCCCTCTTTACTATGCAAGATGGGGAAGCGGAGAAATTGATATTGTTAAATTGAACCTTAGACAAAAACCAGATTGGTGTATTGAGATTAAATGGTCAAACCGGTTTGCGAAAAATCCTTCAGAATTGAAAAACGTTCGAATGTTTTGTGGAAAGCATCATTTGAGACGAGCAGTAATAACTACTATTGATATTAGTAACTTCCAAAACATAAATAATACAGAATACGAATTTATTCCGGCAAGCCTCTATTCGTATACTGTGGGTAAAAACATAGTTTTAGGATTACAGATGGGATTCTTTCGCTAGTTAATTTATCCGTTGGCATCGAAGATTTTCTGGTTCCATTTCCGTTCGCCCTTCTCCACAAAAGAAAAAGCGAACTACTTCCGTAATTCGCTTTTTTACTTTTTATGTATTTTAAAAATCAACCAATCCCTTTACTTCTTCCAACAGGCTTTCTCCCTCTTCGCCCGCTTTCTTCGCAGCTTCTTTCAATGTTTCTCCGTTACTAAAGCTGTCAATCTGCTCAACCGCGTTTTCCAATACTCTGGTTTTATTAGCTATTTTGGAAGCGTTCGGAACTTTACTCTTTTTCAGTAATTTGTTTGTATCCACGTTTTTAATCCGGTTATAGGTGAATGAACTTGCGATCTTCAACATGAAAACCTTGTCATAAACTTCTTTCAAAGCACTTTCCGAATCGTCTTTTTGCAGGTAACCGATGCATTCATCAACAAGCGCTTTATCATCTGCTGTGAGCAGTTTACTTTTCTTCAATTTATTGAGTGAAGCAATTGCTTTATCATTCTTCCCTTTCTCCAGGTAAACATATATTTCAACGGCCCAAACAGCTTCATTATCTATTTTCAACTTTTTACAATCTTTCAAAACCTGCTCAAAATCCTCCAGTGCACGTTCGTGATCAATTTCCCGTTCCATCATCAGTCGGTCTATGCCCCGGTACAAATGGTTCATAGCCCGAAATGCCGTGTATGACTCTTCCTTATTGAATTTTCCAAGCTGCAAGGCATTGATGGTATAAGTCAAATCCAGGTTCTTGTTGTTTTTGAGCCATTCCAGGTTGTTCGAATATTCGTTTTCGGATAAATAGTAAAATCCTTTTTGCATAAAAACAAACCCTCTTACAAAACGAAGCTGGCCTTTCAATTCCGAATCGGGGAGCAATTCCACATCTGTTTCTGCGCATTCATACAATGCGACATCACTTCCCAAACTGCTGCTTGCCATTGCCAATACCGACAGAAAAGCATGCTCCCTTGCTTCTTGTGCTGCTTTTTCCTTTCCTTTGAAATAATGGGTACTTTTCGTTCCGTCCCAAAATTTCCGGAACGCATCTACTACTACCGGGAACTCATCTTCGTCTGTTTGCGTCACGAATTCATCCATTTGATCGTACACCTGGTACATCGCCCAGTAATCCTTTACCGACAATTCATCCGCGTGGTTGAGCTCCAGCATTTTTTGAACTAACTTATCGGAATCGCGCTTAAATGCTTTGAATTTTGCAGAAGTAGTATCTTCAGAAGCGTAACCCCGAACCATCAGTTTTACAAATTTGTAAGGAATCACTTTCCCGGAAACCAGGCTTTCATTTAAAGCAATTCGATCCTGTTCCAGCAACTCTTCGTCGGTTTTTTCGGAAGAACAGGCACTAAAAAGGAACAGAGCGAGGACGTAGAAAAGGTTTTTCATCACACGATGCATATGCGTAAGTTTAGGTATCAAAAATGGAAAAATAATTCGGGAGTGACAAGAGCCTTTTCCCTACTTTATCACATAACCCAGCGTCACAAACCAGGAAAGCCCGGAAAGTCCCCCTATTTTATTGGAATAGGGTGTTAAATTGTTTTGATTCCCCGGACCAAACCAGGTTTTCCGCCATTTGTCTTTGGTAAGGTCGTACCCGTATTCTGCAACAAGGGAAAGTGCTACCGGCCCCATCTTCACTTTAGGCTGAATGGACAGCTTAGGGGCAAAGTATAAATTTCGCTGTTTCATACCCGGGTTTGTCAGTAAAATGCGCCCTGCATCAAAACCAAAGTTAAAGACCAGGTCGAAGTTTTTTACCCGCGGGAAAGCGTCCAANNGCTCCCAGGAACTGCAGCGGTTGCGACCATTCAAAATCGGAAAAGGTACTGTATCGTTTCTCTACCTGTGATCCAAACATGGGCCGGTTGAGCGTCCGGAAACCATAGATAATATCCACGGAGGAAATATCCTGGCTGTTTTTTTGACCAAAAGTCAAAAAGCAACAAAAACAAAACAAAATGGCTGTCAGGATTTTCACGTTCTAAAATTAGAGATATTCCTTGAATTGTAACTGTAGTTTTTGAAACTGATATTATGAACGAATTTATCCCGGCTCAAAACAAAATAAATCCGTTATTTTTACCGAAAAAACGGTCATGCCTTCTTTTATTCCTAAATTAAAGTTATTCTGCTGTTTATTTCTTGTTTTGGTCGCAACTTCCTGTGTCAAGGACAAAGGAGTTATTGAAACCCAATTGGTCATTACCAAGTACGACCGGAACATTCCTACAGACTACGATATCGTGGGGTTTGATACCTATTCGGAGAATCACATTTTTGCAATTGGATTTAAGTCCGGCACCATTACTCTTTTCCTTTCTTCCGACGGTGGTTCTTCCTGGACGGATATGACCAGCTCCTTTAACAGTTTGTGGAACCAGGACATAGATGCAGTGAAATCTGTTGTTTACATGGATGAAAATAACCTGGCTTTTGTTGCGGGTAAGAGGTTGTATCGTTCTTACGATGGTGGACAGAGCTGGGAAATGACAAGTAACGGTTTTCAAACGCTTCCCATCTTTTTTGCAGCGAAAGCAGATGATGGAAAGTTGTTGTTTATCGAAGATTACAATTCTTCCTGGTATCCGAATAAGATCTATAAATCGGATTATGCGTCTTCGGCATTTTACACAATTGATTCATTACCCTCGGGGGTTGATGATTATGATGTCGGTCATTTGTACGGCGATTACATTATGCTTCTGGATTACGAGAATGACTACTATTATGAATGCGTACATGGATTCTACCTTTCAACGGGCATATACGAAACAATACCTATTTCAGCTTCCGGTTATGACTATCCGCTTGATGCCATGCGTGTTGGAAATCGCATTCTTTTGGTCCGGAAAGAAGGGAAACTGAATTTCCAATCACCGGTGAACCACTTAATCGATTATTCTTTCTACAATTTCCATTGGTGGGATTACTATTCCGCGGAGTTTATGGGTAATTACTACGTTGCTGTAGGAGATCAAACAATCAGTACCAACATCAACGGGAAATGGGAGGAAGCACTTAACACGAATCTCACCGGTCAGCAGGAAGTATTCCGTAAAGTCAGAAAAATAGCGACCGATTATTTCTATGTTTCAGGCAATCAGGGATTATTTTTTAAAGGCACTTTCAAATGAGAATTACAATTTTGATAATGCTGGTGCTATTGTCAGTCAACAGCTTTTCACAAGATGATCAGTTTCGGATTCTTTTTGGAGCAAACCTGGGGCGTGTAACCCTGAAAACCAACGAAATGATTCCTCCTACATGGGGGTATTACAACCAATCCTGGAATGAAGATCAGGTTATCTATAGCAACAATTTCAGCACCGAAGACAAGTCCTATACCTGCAATACATTCATGGGACAGATCGGTATATCCGTTCCGTTTGCAAAGGCAGGCCGGGTGAGTTTTGGGGTTGAACCCAAATTCGGAATCGGGATATTGAGAAGTAACGAGCATGTTAACTGGAGTGCAATAGAAGCCAAAAAGCAAATCAGTTCGCTGGCAATGGATCTCAGTGGATTGCTTTATGTACGCTGTAAATTATGGGACTTATTGCATGTATCCGTATTAGGCGGTTACCGCATGGTACGGAGTGAATACAATTACAACACGCCTGTTTTCGGTGTGGAATTCGGTATGGATTATTGCAGGATCGGTATTTACGGATACCTCACCGAGCTTCATTTTGACCGGGAATTAAGCAATGGTACCAAGTACCCTGTAAGAACTTTTTCAGACTTGGGTTCCATCAGTATCTATTATACCATGGGAAAGCGGTGGTTTGAGAAGTAAAAGTGGAAAGAACTCTGAAATATACTTATTGAAAAGGATTAGTTGCTGGTCGTTAACTCGTATTCTATCTGTTCCAATAAATGGTTAATCAATCCGGAAATTACTCTTGGGACCATTTAGGAATCCCATTTGGCATTTCATCCCCAAAAATAGATTTTCACAAAAAGCATTGCTGCAGATTTAGAATAACAGATCGTTCTGCGATTCAGGCGTTTGAGATGCGTTCTCAGATTGAGATTTTCGCGCTCAATATGATTTATTCCCCGGTTTTTGGTTGAGTGGATCTTTTTTGGAACCAGCTCTTTGTAAATGTTCAGCTTATCAGTCACAATTTGCTTTGAATCGGATAGAAGTAAGGTTGAAATAATCCTTTCCAGGTTGGTTTTGTTTCTCCTTCCAACTACTAAATCAATAACCTCTTTTGTTTTAGCATTCAAGGAGTAAGCAATACAAATGCGGTTGTTTTGTTTCCAATGTATGTGAATAACTCGTCTACCTGGTAGGTTTGTCCGAATGATATAGGAGTCTTTCTCTTCAAATTACTTGCGATTCTCAGAATTCGACGAATAATCGTTGTTGAAGAAAATTCCAGAATTCTGGCAGTACTTCGTATTCCACAACCTTCCTTTGTAAGTTGAATAATTTGCCTATCAGTTACCCTGTAGGATTGATAAACCCATTGCTCCCGCTGATATTTAAAACATGTTTTACATTGATGTTTTTGAGTATTCTTACTCCAACCTTTCTTGATACAGGTATTTTGACAATAGTGGCATTGCATATCAGGTGACATTTTAATACACCTACAACGCAATTATTAAGTTTAAGGTTGTTTTAAACGATGAAAGGTTATCTTGACAGATAACCTTTCATCAAATAAATCCTTTGATTTAGAAAATAATAACTGAAAATCAATTGTTTAAGTATTCCATTTTAGTTCAGGTGACAGTTTGGTACACTACCTAAAGTCCCTGTCTTCAGGTTAATCATCAAAAAAATCCAACCAGGAATCTATATTGTTTTGTATGTTTAATTTCATTAGTGATAATCCGTAATGTTATGAAATAATAAGAACCATCTGGCATTGATTGTTGTAAAATTCTCCAATGCGACCTAACAGGACTCGGAGTTACAAACTAATTTAATTTAAGATCAAAAAACGGGTCCATTATTTCAAGCATCGTTTCAAAATAATCTTTACCAACTTTTTCAATTATTAAATTTTTGTTTTTTAGTTCAAAAGGGATTTTTGAGTTAAGAGATTCAAAGTGGTAACGTAAACTTTTTTCCAATACGTCAAGACCATGGCAAAAGTAGATTTGTTGACCCGCGAATAACTCTCCGAGTTGAATAAATAAATCACACTTGTTTACTATCGCATTGTTAAAGACATAGCTCGATTTCAATTGAAGTCGCTCAGGGAAATTATTAAATATAGCCAACGTGTCTAAATATAAACAGAAGTCTTTTTCACTAAAATCTGAACGATCAATGAGACTAACAGGATTGTCTTTCCAATACGTATGTATGTGGTTTATCAGTTCTTGATTATAAGGATTATAATCATCTGAAACAATAAATTCTCCAATTATTTCTAAGTAGCTATTATTCTCTGTCAAAGTTTTGGGATAAATTATTCCCTTCATATAGATTACCATTCCATGTTTCTGGGTGTTAATTAAAATATCGATAATTAACTTTTCTTCCAGATTTTTATCACATTTAAATAAGTCTTTGTGTTTTAAACGAATGATACTTAAACCCTGATTATACGCACTTGGTTCAATCTGAATTAATTCTGCTTTACAAATAATTCTATTTCCTTTTTTCAAATGAATACTTAACATTTTATTTAATATTAAAATTCTTTTATTACTTGATAATTACTCGATTTTGTCCAACCATATCTGACGGTCCCATCAGGCATGTTTTGTTTTAGAATTCGCCAATGGGAGCCTACCGGACTATTTGGTGTTACAAATTCTTCTGCTCCAGCCCAACTAGGATTCTCTCTTCCCTCATAAATATCGTGTGATTTAATATCTCCAGATTTAACAGCTTTTAAATCTTTTTGCATAGCTTTTCCAGGGCCAACATTTGTAGGTATCTTCCTTTTTGGTTTTGGTTTATTATGAACCAAAATTTGATCTTCACCTACATAGTAATTATGGGCATCTGCAACTTCAAGATTGTAAACTGTTACTAATGTATCAATTCTTTCTTTATCCTGAATAACAGTTCTTGTATTATTAAATAACTGCAGCGAATCTCCAACATTCAGATTTTTCGCTTCAATCCAATTTCCATTTACAAAGAAGGGATGGTCGTTCGTTGTAAATAATGTGTTGTTGTTAAAAGTAAGTTTTAGTAAGTGATCAGATTGTAAAACCATAGTATCTATAACTGGCTTTAAAATATTTGTCTGTGTTTGCTCATCAAAAGCCCAAACTGTATCTCCAATTTGAATGTTCTCAATATTCTTTAAGCCATCTTTGGTTGAAATTTTTGTTCCTTTGATAAAGCAGGCAGAAACACTTCTTTTGGTAATATCCATCGCGTCATCACCCTTTTTTAAGCTTCTTACAAAAAGTTTCCCACCTCTTGTAAACAGTCTTCCAACAGGAATAATACCGATCCCCTCGACAAATACATCAGTACCACTTATTTTTTCTCCTGCGGCCAAACGCTGTGCAAGATCCCAACCCGGTATAGCATTGTCCAAAACAATGTCATACCTTCTTGCCATGTCTTCGGCAAATTTGATACGATCATCTCTTCCGTCTCTCATCGTAACCTCTCTCGCTTTCCAGCTAGCAGCCCTTTCATCCCTTTCTTCCAGAGTCATGGTAAGTTCTCTAGGTAAAGTGACTGTTGTATTATCGCTCTGATGAGAAACTAGTTGATAATCTTTAGCAACCCACACATTTGCTTTTCTAGCTGGTTCATCCCCCATTGTTGCAGACCAGCCATTGTCATATCTGTACCATTGTCCATCGTTAGTTTTATAGTTTTTACCGTTCTCCGGATTCGAAGGTAGTCCTTTACTTTCAGCAGTAGGACCATCTGGTCCCCCCTCCGCAGCTAATCCCAAGGGATCCGTAAAATAAATCGGGTTATTATCAAACGCAACATAAGGACTCATCCATGGAAACTGCATCATCAACGGATCCAAACTCAGCCATCTTCCCAGTCTCGGATCGTATTGTCTAAATTCCGTAGTATACGAATTCCCTTCCCCATGCATTTCTGCATCCTTTTCCATGCCGTTGTAGCCATAGCGGTAACTTGGATCATCCGTGTGACGGCGTGGCATCTGCATTCCAAACGGGTAATAATCCGAGGTCATAACTGTAACTGCTGCATACGGTGATGTAGCAACCGTCTGGATCTTCAGGTTATCGATGTAAAAAGTCTTATTCTCAGTAGAGAGCTTCTTGAAATAAACAAATACATATTGCTGAGTACCTGACGGTGTGAAGCTATAGCTGATTGCCCCGCTTGCCGGATTCGTAATTGTGGTTATCAAAGATGCTCCCCCGAAAGATGGGCTTGATCCTGCATAAATCAACACATTCATATTGGCAATATCCGTGCGGTCCAAATCAAAACTGATCGTGTAAGGCCTTAAAGGTGTTACCTGGAAACTTTTATAATTGTCAAATGCACAGGAAGAACCAGCTGTGAAACGCAACCTGCCCGAAGCCAGTGCAATGGTTGTTCCCGAACAGCCGGTTGTTGTCCAACCGGTGTGACCCGTACTTGCGAAATCGAAATAATGGGATAGGACAGAATACCCACTATTCAACACCTTACGGTCCGTGATTACTGCATTTACATTACCCAAATGGTTCGTCAATTCATAACGCTTATTCCCAAGAGTATTTGTGGAATAATTGTCCTGAGGAAGTGCAATCCCATGGTTGTAAACCAATTTCTTGAACTGGATCATTCCCAAACGACCTGCTCCGTACAAATGCAGTTCTTTCTGAAACACGTCATTAGTGGAGTATTTAATCTCATAAACCGACATCACCTGACCGTTTGCTTCGTTGGCGTAATAGGAATAAGACCACTGCGCTTTATTAGGTGTACCGCTGGGTTTGTTGATCTTTGCAATGCGGCGCCCGAACGGATCGTAAAGGAATGCTGTGACATCACTGCCTTTAGTCATTTGACGCAGTTTTTTGTCTCCGTAACGCCATTGGTTTGTAATTCCCTCTGAAATGTCTTGCGAAAGCTGCCCAAGGCGGTCATACACATAATTCCCTGAACTTTGCGTATTGCTGATATCATCATAAGTTGCTACTCCAGCAGTTTCTGTCACATAACTTAACTGATTCGAGGTCATCGAAACCGGATTATAAGTCATATTGTCCATCATGGAAGAAGGAGAATCTGCATAGCGCTTCAGTGTTTTAATATTACCGTTACGGTCATATGTAATCGCAGAACTGTAAGCATTCGATGTCGTTGCCGAATTCCAGCTATTGGTCGTAGCATTATCAAGACCTGAACTAAAATAAGCCCGCATACTTTTCAGACGGTTAAGCTGGTCATAATGATAACTGGCACCGATCACTTCATTGATGTAAGTTCCGGGTGTGGTTGCCGATTCCTGGATATTCTGGATGGCAGTGGTAGAAAGACGGATATTTCCGTTATATAGATTCGATGCACTGGTTCCGAATGCAGTCCCTGCCGTAACAGCTTCCATCAGACCACCGCCAATCGGTTTGTAATCGCCTTCGAAATAACCCAGTGTAAATCCGGTCACATCAGCAGGAATATTCAGGTGACTGCCCGGATTTGCTGCCTCATAACCGGTACCACCGTCTTTTCCTGCATCATTCAATGGATTGAGTATAGTTCCGTTCTTTAATTTCAACCAACCGTTTATCGTATAGGCGTAATCTTCAGCCTGTACTTTCTGTTCTCCCAGTTCTTTTCGAGCCAGCGGACCATAATCATAGTACAAATAACGAGCTTCACGCGAATACGTATATTTATCCGGAGAGGTACTTGTTTCCGTTAAACGATTAACAACATCATAACTGTAGGTATGTACGAATTGATCTGCTTCACCCGCCTGATAGGTTACCGTATGTACATTCCCGCTGATCAGTTCAAAATCGTATTGAGTCGATTTTACATCCTGCTGAACAGGGGCTAACTCCGGCACATCCTGCAATTGTTCGATCACATTCCCATGAAGATCGTAGGAATAATGGATTGCAGAGGTATACATTGTTTGGAGATAAGTAAGGGTAACTGGTTTAGGTACTGTTTCATAATAGGCCACCGTTGCAATACGTAAACGCAGGTTTTGTTGTGTTCCTGATTTGAATTTGGAAGCAATTCCCGCAGAAAGTGGAGCATCGTATGTGGTAACGGTCATTTCTGAACGAATTCCAGAATACACCCAATCTCTGAACGCATCTCCCAAATCATCTGCATTGAAATAACTATTATCCAATAAAGGGATCATTCCGTAACCAGGTACCGAGCGATTGACCTGACCCGATTCTATTGGTCTTCCCTTAGCATCATACAAGACATAACTATACTGATTAATCAGTGCTTGTTCCGGATTTTGGCTGGCAGCCATTCTTCCATAATAATCGTAGAAAAAAATAGTTGCTCCGTTTTGGTCCGGATTGGTTGTAGAAACCACCTGGTCGTATGAATTATACTCATACTTTGTTTCAAATGTTTGTACCGGACGAACAGGAGGGGCCATGATGCTCGTATTTCCAAAATTACGTGCATAGTTGATGTCATCGTTTTGAGACTCCAACAGGAGAACAACTCCTTCAGGTGCTACGGTTTTCACGAGGTTTCCTGCCTGATCATAGTAAAACAAAGTATACTGATAATTGTTCTGATATCCGTCATATTCCATATTCTCCGTGGAGAATGCCTGAGAACATTTAAGAGCATATTCCTGCACAAATTCATTATATTCCTGCTCCACCTGAGCATTATAAGTATTCATTGTTGTATGGTACAACTGGTCGAGGGTTTCACTATAACAATATTTATCAGGAATCGGTTCGGAAACATCACACAAGGTAATTCCGGAAGGATCACAAACACAATTGTAAAAATCAAAACAATCACTGTTTATAGGAAGAGTAGCAGTAATGAGTTGCCCGCAATCAAGGTAGGTTACCACCAGGCTGTAAGTTGCAGATTCGGAACAACCCGGCGAATCATTTACAATCATATCGAATGACAGGATGGCATTGAAATCAATCCCGATTGTATTGTCTATATTAATCACACATTTTTCTCCTGTATGTAAGAAAGTCATTTTAACCATGTTTCCGGAAACTTCGTAGGTGTAGTCTGCCAGCCCCGGATCCGGAAGGAAATTACGGATTTGTCCGAATTGATATACTGCATTATTGGTTTGTAGATCAATAGGTGTTTTTGAAGTCAATTGTCCGCGATATGCTAAAAGTGTTAGCATATTCAATAACTCGGCCGTGGCGGGGTTTTGTGTACAGAACGGTTCCTCAGTAGATGCGTTACATTTAGAGAAAAACTCCAGGTATTGGAAATAGGAATAATCCTGATTATACACTCCGTTCAGGTAATTGGTAACGATGGTTGCATAGTTCGGGGAATCACTTAATGTAATTCCGTCGAATCTATCTTGCAGGGCGGTTATCGAAGCCTGAACTGTTGCACAATCAGGACAATTCCCTCCCCCACATGACAATGCTGCAGGTATTTGATATCCGTATTGACTTAGCGCAAGCTGCACTCGTTCACTGCTTTCCGACCACTCCTTGTCATTTTCAGCTTTTACTTTATCACAAGCACACAAGATAGGATCCAATTCATCAATACTGATTCCCGTATTATGAGCCAACATTTGTTCTACTGTTGTGAACAACGCAGGAGAAGGATTTGTGACCAGATAAGCCTGCAAGTCTTCGCGTGCCTGCATAACAGCATCACACCCACAAACATCCAGCGATGGATAGGCGTCGTTTTGTTCGCTTTCAAAAGATTGGTAAGGACCAGGATCGGCAATAAGCAACTCCGTACACAAATCTGTTTCAGTAATCCCGTGAGCTGCCAATACACTTTGAATGCCATTACCACTCATATCCGTAGAAAATCCTTGCGGATTCGTAGAAGAACAACCGCTTTTACATAAATCAATCAAGTCCTGGCGCAAAACTGTGATATTTACTCCTCCGAAATCACATCCTGATAATGTTGCAAGCCATTCGTCTGCAAAGTCAGAACACGTTTCATTGCATAAAGCTTCTGTTTCGTCATCAAGCTCGGAAGGTAACGGATTCGGATTATTTGCCGACAATTCACTCCAACAAGGGAAAACCCGTACTTTCGATGCGTGGGTGCCCGAAACTCCAATAGCACAGTTATCCGGACATTTTCTATTGCTGTTTTCATTGATCAGATTTTTCTTTGCTTCCAGGTACATTCTACGGAATTCTGCCCAGATGTAGTCCAGGGAACAATTCCCTTCTTTGATGGCATTTGTTAAACAATCCTGGTAATCTCCATTTATACACGGCATTCCAAGAATGATGGCATAATCCCACATGGAATAATGGACTCCATTGATTACAATGTAATCTGCCATCAATGTATTCATGTTAGAAGCCAGACCGGCGTATGATCCGCTGAAAAACGGATCGGTTGGAACTGAACCAGGTACACCATTGAAAATTCCACCTGTATTAGCTGTTGTAACCGAACCTCCGGGAACCGGAGTAAAATATCCTGCATTGAAAGCCGCGGTAAAAGAGTTCGTGTTCAGCATGGCTTCATCATAAGCTATTGAAGCAGCTGAATTCGCTTTGATACAATCGTCGTAATAACAATACTCAGGATGAAGCTGTAACAAGGACCAAGCCCATTCATCCTGAAATTTTTGAATGAATTCTTCTACTCCAAGAGTTGCGGGGGAAACAAACGCTCCTGCATTATTCTGCACCGTGATAGGCGCCCCCAGCTGATCCAGGTAAGTAACACTATTGTATTTACTTCCAGCAGATGAAAGGTTCAAAATAGATAATGGGTCTGTATAACTGTAAGTTGATCCTATCAAGGTATAATCGGCATACTGTCCGCCAGGAGACATGTCCTGCAACAAGATTGCCGCATAAGCTGCACATGGACCATCTCCTAATGAAGTTTCCTCATTTGGTATACAATTCGTAAAAGTGGCATCTTTATACAAGTCATTGAAAATATCCGGTATATCAATACACGAGGCATCAAGGTTGTAACACCAATAATCATCAATTACATCCATGTTTACGCTTAAACTTTTGGTAATAGTATACACTACCCCGTTAATTCCGCCATGGTTACCATAGAGGTAAGTTGTCATAGGACTCATTGGAAAATTACCAGGAGTACATTCGGCATCTAATTCTGCTCCCCCAATCTGCTCCGTATGATCCAAAAATACTGTTCCACAATCATCTACAATCTTGAAATTGAAATCATACACACAATCCAGGCAAATGGAATTTCCATTGCACACTTTTGAATATTCTTCCGGTGTGAAGTAATAGCGGAAAGTATAATTCCCCGATTCAGTGATTAGCTCCGTATGCGTCATATTTGGAGATACAAAACCATCATCGTTTCCAACTCCATTGGTAATTAATGGTTTGGTAACGGTACTTGGAGTATTTCCCGGTAAAGGATCCAGAGAAGAAGGCGATGGACCGGTTAAATAAGTTGCCACTGTTCTGCCGGCCATATCGGTATAACTGACCATTGCCTGACCATTCTCATCGATAACGGCCATTTTTTGATAGTGCTCATCGTATCCGATATCGGAGCCAAAAAGCATATTCAGCTCCAATTGATCACTTGTCAGGTCCATGTATCGGGTTTCCTTGCCTCCATGGGTTTTTAAGGTCGCTCCCGCAGCACCTTGTTTATCAACACGATTCAATAAATCATCTTTGTAAACTGTTCTGAAATACGGAAAACCTTCTGCATCCGGGATGCCCGCATTCGCCCCGTCTTTATCCGGATTATTGGTTGAGTAATATTTACCAGCCCCATAGTTGGTCGAAAATGCATTAGGAACCACGGAACAACCTCCAGAAGAGGCATCAAATACCGTATAATTGAAACTGGTGTTTAATCCATCATTAGCCCGGTTAAAATTCGGAATATAATTCATAAAAGTCTGATCTACTGGTGTCGGAAGATCAACAACAGCAGGTCTACCCATTTCATCGTAATAGATATTGTTTACAATTACCTGACGGGTTGCAGGATTACTGGAAATTACCTGTCTTCCACGTCCGATACCATCCATATATCCTATTGCTTCGGATCTCTTTCCTTCTTCGGCAAAACTTGCCGAAAAGCTCCAGTTCATGAACGGATCGTAATCATTTTCGATCAAAATGATATTTGCAGCCGGATGTGTGCTGAGATTTCCCGATTCAGGTGCTGACCAATCACTTTCAAAACGGCTGCTATATGTTGCTCCGTTAAACCCGATTGCACGTACACGATAGATGACATATCCCCGATCATATATTTTCGGAATGACATAATGATTGCCTTTAACTTCAACACGGGTAGAGTTCATATAGTAATTAAACGAAAAGTCATTTACACCCGTAGGCTTGTCTTCAGGACCCCATTTGTCAATATGTACATATTCCAGTTCGTACCACTCTGCTCCGGACTTATAATCCCAGCTCAAATCCAATTCTGAAGCCGATAAAATAAGAGCCGATGTACTTGGGGAATGCCCTAAACCACTTACTGCCGTTGAATTGATAAAATATTGACGGTCCGTGATGATCTCTGATGTTAGGGACAAGTTGCTTACTGCCGTTGTTCCTGAAAGAAAGGTAATTGAATTGATCGTTACTTTCATACCCAATGCATCATGCAGTACAAACGCTTGTTTATCATTAATAACTGCTATACCAATGGTCGAACCCGCTATTTGGAGATCGGTCGTGAGTGTGGATGCATTAAAGCTTAAAGTAGTCGCATTCCACGTCCGGCTTTCAATCGTCACATTGACTTTGACTTCGAAATCTTCCGTCAATCCTGGTGCAGAAGATAACCGTACAATATTGGTAATTTGCTTATTGGTATAAGATGTTTGCCAGGAACTCGGATTAGAGTTCATTTCACTGTACTTGCCATCGTAGACCCAAAAAGAACTTCCTGTTGTTAAAGGTGATGAATTAATGGAACGTTCATCCGAAGCTTTTAGATAGTTCGGTATCAGCATGACAAATACCATGCATACAAGTGACAGAAATCGCATCAGATTTTTACCCCTTATGTTTAGATTCGTTTTCATTTATGCCGGTTGATTAAGGTTTGTAAATAGATATTTCCGATTCAGAGAGGGTTTTGATACCCTCACTCGTTTCTACTCTTACCCGAACAAGCTGGTTGTTTTCATCATAATTGTAGAAGGTCGTAAAGTTATACGCATCATGAGAAGCGATCTTTAACAATGTTACAGGATCGTAAACTACTGTTTGCATCTCAGCAAGTACTGGGTGCATACGGAAATCATCAAAATAAACAGTTCTCGAATCGGAGTTATTCTTTAAGGTAACAACAATATTAGTAGCATTGTTAGGGATGTTAATGGTGCTTTCGATACGTTGCCAGCCATCAATGGCAGTACCCGTAATTATAGGAGTAACGGTTGAAACAGGGGTTACTCCGTTGAAAGCAGTTACTATAATACTTCCGTCACCTGCATTGGATTGTTTGATCCAAGCTCCAAAAATATAGTCACCCGGAGTAGGGCCAAATCCATTGATACAATCACAATTCTGAACCTGTCCGGTATTATTGTCAATATCCGCATGGGTTGTTTTGGCATTTTGGAACTCATTGATTGCTCGCGTCGCTGTTGCCGAAGCAGTCCCCGTAAGCTTCAAAGAATATTTTCCACTGTGACGATAATCGGCAGTTGTTACAATTGGAGTATTACCAGGACCTTCAAATGCAAAATGTGTTTCAAAATTGGTCATTGCCACAGTGGGATAATAACTATAATCTTCAAAACCATCGAAGGCAATATCCTGTTTGTGTGCGTTGCTAGCAATCGCAACCGGTAATAGATCTAACTTCCTGTTGTATCCATACAATTGGGCTGAATTAATCTTTAAAGCATCTTTTCCTTCAACAGGGACTCCATACTGATTAATTAAAGTGGTTTCACCTGACTTTCGCCACAAAGCAAGCCCTCCCAGATATGTTGGATAATTTGGGTGAGAAGGATGTGTCAACTGGTACCATTTTCCGGAATTCATAGCGTAATAAGGAACAAATGAAGTGTATGCTCCATCTTTTCGCACACCATCATTCGTTGCCTGAATGCGCGCAGATTGCCAACTCAGCTCGTTATCGGCAACAAGGTCACCCCTTAATCCATAAAGATAAGGATTTGCAACTCCAACCCCGACTTTGTTGTTATTAACAATGTCTGGTCCAGTATTTGTTCCACAAAGTGCATTCAATTTGTCCCTGAACGTAACTGCACCTCCAGAAAGAATATTCGTAGTCGGGAAATTGATCTGTGTTGCGCCCAAGGGGTTTGTTTTCGTTTCAACATGTTGCATAACAGCACTGAGCTGATTGCTCCTGCCGCTTGATGATACAATTACATTGTATGTTCCCGAAGGAATCACAGCTTCTGAACCACTCGAGTCAATGAGGAAGTATTTCGGAGTTAAAGGCCAGGGATAGGCTTTGGTAACCCACTTATATTTCTTATTAGCAAACGGGAACTTCAATACATCACCCGGTGAAAAAACTGACAATAAAAGCGGATTAGTAATTGTCGTATTGGACCCCAAAGTAATTGGTCCGGAAGTGTTTAAAGTTGCAGAGATATTCCGAAACTCTGAATAATACCAATGAGCGGGGTAATTTAATGAGTAGATCTTATCCTGGAATTCATCCGTTAAGGATTTTAGTATAACACCTCCGGAATATTTGTCAAAAACCATGTTTTCAGCTTGATTTTGTGACCCCATGTATTCTGTGATTACACGTTTTACAATGGCAGACCGGTTAGCATGTTTCACAATTACATGGGTATAGAATGCCGCATAGGAACTGGAAGAACTAGAGTTGTTGTGGAAACCGTTCGGAGCCATGAATGGAATGAGCCATGACTTCTTGTTTCCTGAGTATACGGAGATTGCATAATTTCCAATCATCCGGGCATCGGCATGGATATCGTATTCCATTCCCAATTCCGTTTCGGTGATTGCGCCTGTTTCATTGGCCACTTTTTGCTTTTCACCCCTTGAAAAATATTCATACGTTGTTTTAGAAAGAATATTCGAGGGATTATTCTCCACTCCGATAGCCCCTTTACCAACAGAAATTGCTTCTATTTTTCCATGAAAATCATTTGTTTCCAAAGAAAACCCTTGAGTCATTCCATAAATTCTTATCGTTTGCCCCTGATTTTTCCAGATCTCATCAACGGTTTCCCTATGCATGCCAGTGATACTTTCTTTCGTCGGATGCTCTTTTGCCGTATGAAACTCTGATATCATATAACCTTTTTCGCTCATATCATCAAACTGAACAGCTACCTTGGAATAGCCAACTGAACCAGATGGATAAAGCATTTCCATTATCGGTTTCGGAGTATAATTGAATTTATCCGGAAACTGTACCCGGATATTATAATAAGTATCCCACCCATAAAAAGGACTTTCATCTGCTGAAACGCGACTCTCATAAGAAGCAACTCCACTGGTAAACCCATTAAAGTCATATAAGTAATTCCATTTGTAAGTAGTGGTGGATTCATTTGGATTATTCGTAATTGCCTGCCAGTTATCAGAATATTCAATCGATTTTACACGTGCATTCCCTCCGAATTTGATATTGGACGGAACATAGGTACACAAGTAATTATATCCACTTACCAACGTGGTAGCAAATCCAAGTTCGCGCATGGCTTTACTAATATCAACCCGATTACCACTTAATAAATCCACCGAGCTTTCTCCACCCTGGAAAGCTGTGTTTTGAAATACTATATCCTGAAGGGATCGCTGAAAAAAATCAAATGCGGCTTTTTGAATTGGATTAAACGCTTCATCCTCTAAAATATCATCATTTAAAAGATCTTCTCCCTTACTAAGCTTTTCATCTGCCGGGTTCCGAACCTTCGCAGGTTGCAACACTACATATCCATATGTGTAATTATTACTGCCAGAAGCAGGTGGTAGTACACCTATTGCTGGGGCTTCATCCAGGGGATAGATATTATTCAGCGCATTGGATAAATCCGGAGAAATCGCCGCAAATAATGGAACTAGCTCCGTTCTGGATGGATCCGAATCAGTTACTCGAATGTGCGCTTTCAGATAAAGCTCCTTCATCACTGTACCATCATGACCTGTAAAATAATCTTCTTTTACTTTTTGACTCGCATTCGAAGTGCCTACCGGAATAGGGGTATCCAATTTGAAAACCACTACATTATTCGGAATATTATAAATGCGGAATCTGCCGAAAAGTAGTTGGTATACTGTTGTGACATAACAGCTTGCTACTGCGTATGGGGAAATCGTATATGCAGAAGTATTCATCTCCTGACGTATTTTGGAAGGGCTTAATTCGTTTTCATACAACATACTGAACAGATCAAAAATGTTCGTAATTCCCTCCATTTTGACGTGTTTCATCGCTCGTTTATTCTGAACATACCCATAGCGGTCAGATTCATAGGTAATTTTTATTATTCCTCCATTCGGGGTGTTGATCTGCTTTAATTTCCAGGCTTGTGCATTGTTATTTGCAGTTGTTTCAGATTGTTCTACATAAGGAAAACGTGCATTGTAAGTTGAATTTCCGGGTTTCAACTGACCCCATGCATCAATGCTTCCATAGTTGAAGTCGGGGTTATTAATACTTCCCGTACCGTAATCAAACTCATAAAAACTGTGCTGCATTTCGTAAGAAGTCCCCGAATACGTGCGGACAGTTTGTAAAGTCAGTTTTCCTCTTTGTGACGGATCCTGCGTGTTTGTATTGGATGGGTAATTCTGGCACAAATCATAAGTATAGGTAAACTCAACAATTTGTAATGGTTTTGCAGAGGTCCCTTTTTCTTGTCGTTCTGCACGATTGTACAATTCAATCCGTTTAAGGGCATATGTTTTTTCACCCGAAATCTTATTCCCATTCTCATCAATTCCATATCCATCTTCCCGGGGATTACTGGAAAGAATAAATTCCGCAATGTAGTTTTTGGACTCCACCGAATGGGTCACCCAAACTTGCTTACTCCCAGCGCTGTAGGTTGCTACGTCATCTAATTCGGAACCCCAGGTTCCCTCCATGTAAAATGCCTTTTGAGGAGCAATCGGAAAACGCCAATGATGATCCTGAAGTATTTTCCTGTAATTGAATTTGTAATAGGTTCCAATATCATCCAATGAGGGACCGTTCCCCGTACGGTCAATGTAATCCGGACTGTGCATATCCGTTAATAAAAAGGATTGGGCATACGCTGGAACAGTAGTCCGATCATAATAATGTGATAATCCCTTACTATTCAAAACAGAATTATCTGTAGCTGTAAAGGAAACCAATCCTTGAGCATCAACTGATACGGAAGGTGCTCCTGTCATGCTGCCAATATTGAAAGTAACCTGAGAAGAAGAATTAGACATACTTGGAATACCGTAACCATAAAACACGCCATCTTCATTGGTAATTTCAATTTTTGAAATGATGTTTGATGCGGTATTCAGGTTACGTGATATTTGATTCTCCGATGGATTCGGCCCCGAAGAACAATCCGTGTAATAAGTATCATATTGTACCTGAGAAGCCATCAGTTCTCCAACTGTTCTGGGGCGGAAAAGCTTGGCAACCGTCGGTTTATTAAGGTAGACTTTTCCATCTGAAGGAAAGGTATATCCGATTCCTGAATTGGAAGAGGTGTTTGTTGAAAGAGTTATATTGTCATTGACAGCCCAAACATATCCACGTGAAGCAGATAATCCTCCTAAATTGTTGTATAGAGAAGCATCCACAGGGGTAGTTTCTCCAACTCCTTTGAAATAAACGGCCTGATCAAAACCCGTTACCGGGTTCACTTCCGTCGTGAACTCCATCAAGTTAGTAAAATCATCCTTTTCTAGCGTAGTTGAAAATGTGGAACTTTTCGTTAATCCAATCCCCTGTTCTTTTGAATAAGTTGCCTGAATGCCCAATGCTGCCGGATCCTGGTCAATTCCTTTCTTATCTAAGACATTGACATCCGTTGTTTTATCTTCTGTCAATGGGTCTTCATATGTACCAGCATCCGCACGGTTTGCACGGAAGGTTCCTTGCATTCCTAACGCATTGGCATAAAATATATCAAACGTTTGCATGGAAAACGGGAGGTTAGTCATTTCGGTGGAATATTGTGTCACATTACTCCTGTTGAAATCCATGATCGGAAGTGTACTTCCCGAAGCTGTCATTTTTTTGGAAGAATGCAGAAAACCTATAGCAGGTTGCCTGACATTATTTACATCTTTGATTTGGTGTCTTGAATAGTTATAAATCTGGGTTAATTTACCTACTGTAAAAGGTGACAAAGTTGCAAAGCGGTCCTTTGTAAAAACCAATCCTATTGTCTGTGCATTCATCTCAACACGCGGAACCATCGTTTGGGAACCGTAAGGAATTGTACTTGTATGGCTATTTGAAAAACCTGCAACACCCGCAAAATCAATCCCCCAACCCCGGGTAATTGTTTTGTCTGTCATTCCTTCCCGACTGCTGTAATTCTTATGTGAATAAGTAGAAATATGCGGACCCATGCCGAATACCGTTAGACCCCCATTAAGTCCTCCACCGGTTCCAAGGTTAATTCCACGTTTGGAATCATAACTATATTTTTTTCCCCAGCT
>DJFP01000023.1 GCA_002432565.1 Flavobacteriales bacterium UBA5869 | reverse complement strand
GCTTCGAACAGGAACCAGCTTTCAACTTTCAAAACCATTCAGCCTAATTTCATTATCCGTGCACTGGAAATTCATTAGTTCAACTAAGTAATCAAATTAAATTGTTAAAATTTAGGTACTATTTTAAATTTAATTTATTTTTAATCAAACTTCTTACTGCTATTATGAATTCTACCGTGCTAATTAATACGGATCGAATACTACTCAATCCGGATAATCGGAAACAAGCCTTTGGGCTATTTGTCCTTTCATATCTTTTAATAAGTTCACTGTTTATAGGGCTTTCGATCCAAATGACCAATCATTTTTCGATTCCGTTGGCTACCTTCATCGGTTTGGCAATTATTTTTACCATCTGGGTGAAAATCATTCGGGTAACCTTGGCTACAGGCTACATCAAAAACAATGTAGTCATCGTTAAGCTTTTATCCGAGCGATCATTTGTACTTGAGTTTATTTGTATCAAAAAAGCACGTTCGTTTTCCCTTTTGGGCTTGTCCGTTACTTTCCTGAAATTCAAGTTTGACGGAGTTGAATATCATACCATTCTATGTGGAAAACCTATGCAGGGTGGTACTATTGAAACCGTTCTGAAGGCGCATAAACATGCGTACAAGCAGAATTTTAAGAAAAGCAAGCCATAAGCCGGGTTCTGTACATCCGATCCGTCACGCGGATCGAACTGACTGTCATTTATCTGGCACTGACGTCACCGTCAGCGTCTATCGATCTACCCTCCAGGCATCCCGGCTAAGCCGCGAAGAGAACGAGCAGCCCTACTCGCCTGGTTTACATGATCTTTCAGCCCGTGAGGTTTGCCTAGCTTCCGAATGTCACCACCGGAACGGTGAGCTCTTACCTCCCCTTTTCACTATCACCCGCCTAAGCTCCGAAAAACGAAGGCTGGCTACCTATTTTCTGCTGCACTTTCTGTACCCAATCAGTTTCCCGAATGGATCCTTCCCGTTAGGAAGCACGGTTACTCTATGCTGCCCGGACTTTCCTCCCTGACGTTCACTAACGTGAAGTCAGGGCGACAGTCGGCTTGCTAAATGCAAATTTACGCTTATTTCATGAATTTTAAGGTCGTATAGCCATTTGAAAACAAAACAACCAGGGAATATGCCCCGGAAGCCAGATCAGAAACATCAATTACCTGGTCTTTAGACAAACCTGAAACCTGCTTCCAAATCCTTCCTGACTGATCAACAATCACAAAGTTTTCCGCTTTTTCTTCGGTTGAAACGTGTAGTTCATTTACCACCGGATTCGGGTAAAAAGCGACTTCCAATTCACTTTCATTCAACCCAAGTCCATTAAAATTATCACGGTATTCAATTGCTGTTACCGTTTCATTTCCCAGGATTTCATTGGTACGGATTTTCATAACCGATTCTTTATCGGAAGTCGATCTCCACTCATATTCATGTGTCAACGGAACAGGTATCGGAATCCACATCCCGGTTCCCTGGAAACTAAAATAAATGGAATCAAATTCATCGATTACATGATGAATGCGTAAAGCATCAAACTGACCANNGCATCGTAGATCGGGTTTAAATCCAGGTTCGTATAACCGCGGGATTCATAATTATCTCCATAAGTCATTGGAAGTGCATACCGGGTTTCGATGGTATCCGAACGGAAACCCAATCCTTGTCCGCCGCTAACCAATTCATATCCGATAGATGTAATCCCGGTGCTGGCATTTCTTGTCAATCCGTTCAATTCGTCAATAGGGATTGGTAAAAAGGTGGAAGCCTGATCAAGCGGTAAATCAGTTGTTGCATTGAAATAACTTGCTTTATAAGGAGTTGGAGCAAAGGAACCGAACAAAAAAGCGGATGTTCCTGACAACTGATTGGCATTACGTGTAATTAAGTTTCTCTGACTCTGAGGTACCATTGCCGAAAAATCCCAGGTATAATTTGCGCCGGTTGTGGCATAGTCAATCGCAGGATCAGTTAGCGTACTGAAAATATAAGTTTCACCCGGTCCTGCAAAATGCTGATCTGTCAATGTGATTTGACCAAAAGAGAATGAACTTAACGCAATAATAGGAAGTAGTAAATATTTCATTTTCAAAGTAGTTTGAACAAATATAGAAGAAAAAGCGCAGTTTTTGATACTTGAATCCTTCAGCTNNGAGGAGTAACAGCTTTTGATTAGTCAAACACAGTAAGGCCATTTATTTCTTCAGAAAACCTGGTTCTCTACCTGAATCCAATCTTTCCGAATAGAAAGCCGGATGGGATTCTACTTAGCAAAACGTCTTCGCAGAAGGATCTGACCGTTTACAGGAAGTCCGGTTGATTTACCCAAATAATAATCCGTGTGGAAAGGTCGCAGGATATCGGCATTTAGTTTTGCTCCCACACTCCATTTCGGATTAAAGTTGTAATAATATTGAAGACCGAATTCCATTGTTAATGAATTGGAATGCTCCACTTTTCCTGTAAATGTCTCTTCGCGTTTTACCACCTGATTTTCGGTAATTCTTTCTTTACCGTGAATAAACAACTGGATACCCGGCACAATTCCCAATGCAAATTCAGAACGTCTGAATGTATAACCAAATTTCAGGGGAATCTCCAGAGAGTATAACTGTTTCACGGAAACTGTTCTGACCACATTCGGAGTAAAGTTTGTTTCCCGGTATTCAAGTCCCCCGAAACCTTCCAAACGTGCCTGTAAACCAAAACTTACGAATGCATTATCAATTCTTTTGGTATAACCGCCTCCGAACACTGCTCCACTAACCAAATTTCGTTTTTGATTCGGAGACAAATAAGGTGATTGTCCGAAGGTTGGCCCCAGCTCCGCATACCATTCATTGGATTCGCGGGATTTCAACTCAGGTAAAGGGGTAATTTCTTCGTGAGGGACGCTTTCGTAACGGGGTTCGAGACGTACAAAATCGTCTTCAGAATCAGAAACAGAATGAGAATGAGGATCTGAAACAGAATTAGGATCCGGATTTGTTACTACGATAGTATTTTCCGGGTTTTGAGGAATTCTATTTTCTTCTTCAGGGTTTTGTGGTGTTTCTTCCACAACAGCTGTGTTCTTTTGGTTTCTCAAGTCAGCGGCACGCAATTGTTTTTTCTGTATTCTGAAAGTTGTGTTGATTTGCGATTTGCCTGATATCACTTCGGATACCGGGATGGCTGTGTTTTCACCAATTACAGAAACTTTTTCTTCTTTATCTAATTGGTACTGTTCAGTCACAACTGAGCCGCTACCAATCTTATTCTCGTTCTGCTTGTGTGCAATGTGTTCGATTTTTACCGGATTCAAAGGGTAAATNNGTTTCGGCAGGCAGCATTGCTTCCATTTCAGACCAAAACTCCGGAACAAAGAGCGCCTCCTGTCCTTCAGAGGCATGTGCATCCCTGAACAACTGATCCAGCTCTTCGTCGCTGATATGTCGATCTGAATATTTCATATTACAAAGCGTTTTTCAAACCTGTTTTCCATCAATTCCAATCTGTCTCTAAGCAGTTTTCGTGCCGTAGACAAATGCCATTTGGACGTTCCTTCGGAAATCTCGAGTAAATCGCCGATTTCTTTGTGGTTATAGCCGTCAATCACATACAATGTGAATACATGCGCCGAAATAGGCGGGATCGTTTTCAGCAGATCAAGGATTTCCTGGTAATTCAATTCAAGAGATCCTAAATTCTCGACTCTTTCGGCCGAGTTTGCCAGTTCCGACTCCGTTTCTTTCGCAATAATGGACTGATTGTGGTTTTTATTCTTTCGATATTCATCAATCAGCGTATTAACAATGATCCTTTTCGCCCAGGCTGCAAAGTTCAACTCATCCAAATCTACATTTTGCAAGCCATTCACAATTTTCAAAAACCCGTTATTCAATGCATGCCGCGCGTCTTCATGATTGGAATAATAGCGCATGCACAGGCGGATAAACTGCCTATAGCAATATTCATAGAGCACCTTTTGCGCGCGCCTGTCATTTTCAGCGGACCCCAACAATATCTGTTTGGTTACTTGCATTTATTTGGGTTCAAAAATTGGTTAATAACAAGTCAAAATGTTGAAAGTTGAATCTTGCTTTTTACACATAACGTCCTATCTTTACATTTGGTTGGAAATTAATTAAAAATGTTGACATTAAATCTGATTCGGCACGCCAAAACCCAGCAAATATCGCCAACCGGACACGATTTCGGACGTGAACTTCTTGACAAAGGTATCTCACAGGCAAACATTCTTGGCAA
>DJFP01000236.1 GCA_002432565.1 Flavobacteriales bacterium UBA5869 | reverse complement strand
ATGGATACTAAGGATAAGTATATTCTGATCGCCCCGAATGATAGTAAGAAGAAAGTAATGCGTGCGGTAGGGGCTAACCTGAATGATGCGCGTGCATTTAATTTTGTTTGTGAAGGGTTTTACAAAGTGGCATTGAAACCGTCTGTCGCAACTCCGGTTTTCCGTCTGCCAGCTTCCAATAATGAGTTTGTTGCCGGGAACTTTAAAATTACACTTGCAAATTCATCAAAGGAAACCGCAAAGACAGACGTGAAATTCAAGGTAACATATACCGGTGAAGGATTGGCGTTTATTTCTCCAGCGAAAGTTTCAGTAGAAATGCCGGATGGAAACTTGTATGCAACTGCTCGTTCGAAAGCAGATGTTTTTACTTTGAAAAAAGGAGAAACCGAATCTTTCCTGGCTACCTGGGAACGAATGGAAGGTGGATCAAAAATGGATATGCAGCTGGTTGAGATGTTAATCCATTTCGAAGGAGTTTTCCAGGAGAGTGCACAAACGAAAATGCCTAAAGTGGTTCTTCCGATGCGTTGGAATGATGCTCTGACGATAGGAAAGAAATAAGAGATCAGCCGCGGCTGATCGATTCGATACGTCAGCCACANNTACTTAAAACAGGTAACACCAAACAAGTACATAAGAAGTAACAAAGATTGAAATTTAAGCGATTACTTTTTGAAAAGCCAGATATTCAATTTTACTCTTAGCAGTTAAATAGGGCAGAATTATAAACCGCAGAGAAACGAAGAGCGCAAAGATTTAGAACTCACCTGCGTTAAATATATAATTCCCCTTACCAGTCACTCTTTTTTTATATCGTATTTCAGCGACCGGTGCGCCTATGCTGACCGCGTGTTGCTATTAGCTTTAGCGGTGGCGCAAGCTACAGCGTAAGCATTAGGCCCAGTTTATCAGTGCATCTGTGGTAACTACAGTGAAGTATTTGGTTTTGCGGAAATGTAATTGGTGGAAATCCATTAAACAAAAATCCCCCTGACAGTTATCGTCAGAGGGATTCACTATTTATTCTTTTAGCAATTACTTCTTAAAGTATGCGTTTGCCTGTGAATCTTTCGGATCAAGTTCCAAAACCTTATTCCACATTTCATCTGCTTTCACTTTATCCTTCATTGGAGAGTTTACGTAGTAATCTCCCAGGTATTTTGAAGCTTCGATGATGTAAGCTTTGTAGTTTCCGGAAGCAATATCTTCAGGAGTCAAAGCAGCTAAGAATGCTTCATATTGCGCATGAGCCAGGTATGCTTTTGGCTTAGAGTCCAAATCCAACTGAACACGTGCTCTTGCCTGCCAGAAAGGTCCTCCTGCAAATGTCGGTGCAGTTGCTGACAAAATACCGAAGATAGAATCTGCCATTTTGTAGTCCTTTGGTCCGAAGTAATATGCACGTCCTAAGTTATAATAGTCTGTAGCATCCATTTTGGAAGGGTACTGTTCCATCATTTTTGTGTAAACTTCGATCAATTTCGGATAATCTTTCTTTTCAGTGTAGATTTTCGCGATATCTGAAAGGTATTCTGACGCTTTAGCAGTATCGATATCAGCAGCTAAGTAGTACTGCTCAATGGTTTTTTCTTCCTGCCCTAATTTGTCATAGATCATCCCCAGGTATTTGTAGTCAACAGAAATGATCTTTTCCTTCGGAACTGTTTTGAAGAAATCTTCACCTGCTTTCAATGCCTGAACATAACGTAAGCTGTCTTTGGCTTCATTACACTCGTACAAAGAGTAGTATAACATACGCTTCGTGTACAGGTTTGTAAACCCGTTTTTAGTCAACTGATCCAATTGAGGCAATGTGTTGCAGTATTGCTTTGCTCCGAACAATGAACTCGCATAACGGTAGCGTGCTTCATCCGTATCGTTCAGTTTCAAATACTTTTCCCACATTTCAATAGCAGCGTTGTACTGGTCGAACAAAATATTCAATTCGGCGTTTTCACGGTATGCAGGAGCGTAATTCGGATCGGCAGCCTGGGCTTTTTTGTATTCTTCGTTTGCCAGTTTATAGTTTTGAACGCGCTGATAGATCTGAGCTTTACGTACAATGACTCTTGCCGAATTTGGATTGATAGCCAAGGCATTGTTATACTGCTCAGTTGCCTGAGTTGCATTTGATCCGCTTTGAGCAAGCAATACATCACCCAAAAGGATGTAAGCATCTATGTTTTTAGAATCTAAACGAACAGCATCACGCAGGTAAATTTCTGCCATTTTCAGGTTCTTAATCGGACCTGTTGCATATGTTTCTGCAATTCGGTGAAGAACTACAGGGTTTTTACGTTTTGTTTTCTTGATAATCTCGCCAAATTGCTGACCTGCTGTTGTGGTGTCACCTGAAAAGTAAAGTGCTTTTGCCGCAGCGACCATTCCCAGTTTATCTTCGAGGTTGATAGATCCTGCTTTTCTCCACATAGTTATTGCCGAATCTTTTTCTCCGATCAATGCATAGAAGTTTCCAAAAAAGAAAGCATTCTCTACACTTGTAGGGTCAGCTTGCACCAATTTTTGATATTCCACGCGCGCTAAATCGTAACGTTCGTTTTCTGTTTTCTTGTTTGCGTCCTGCAAAGTCTGCGCCTGTGCGGCTGTTCCTAAACTTAATGCAAGAACGAATAGTTTTAACTTGTTCATGTTTTTTGTCTTTTCAACGTATTAGTCTCTGTACAATTCCTTTGCCAAATTAGCATAAACTGATGAAATGGTATTGTTTCTTAACGATTATTTCATATTTATCGACTTGTCTGTCTGCTTCATTGATTGAAATGAGCAGTTTGAGCTCTAAGCTTTTTTCTTGTTGATAATTGCTGAGGTTCAAAAAGTTGAGTAGTTCAAGAAGTTCAGAATTTGGATGCGTTATTGAACATTTAAACCTTTTGAACGTTTTCTACTCCGTAACAAAGTTGATTTCCCGCGGAGTTCCTTTTCCAGGACCAAGTTCACATTTTTCAAGCAGCAACTGACCCTGACGTGCATTCAGCCAATTGACAAAGCCGGTATTTAGCCCGTCGGGTGCTCCTGAATTTATTGCCCAGATTGGCCGCCAGAACGGATATTTCCGTTCCGTAATATTTGCTTTGGTTGGTCTCCAATAGTACTTGTCGTTGCCCCGGATCCCGACCACACGGAATTTTTTCAAACGCGCTTTTACATTCGGGTCATCGAAGTCACTGATATGATTGTAACCTATTACTCCAAGAGTATTCGGATTTTCCTGCACGTATCTAATGAGGTCCTCGGTGTTTTTTGCGGCGTGTACTTGTTTCCCGAAATCGGTTCCGATCCACTTCAGCATGTGGTTAAAGTTCGCCGATTGTACCTGGTCAAACACAATTTCGATCGGTTTTTGAGAAATGGGCCAGGTGGTGCTTTTTCCTTTTAGCAAATCACGGAGCTGCTTTTGGGTAAGCAGGGTATCCATGTTGTTTAGATTTACAATAAATGTAATTGCGTCATGTGCAATAATGTCTGATGTCACCGTAATATTGAGTGATCTCAGGTATTTTTTTTCTTCTTTGGTGTAATCCCTTCCGATGAAAATGGTTCTTGCTTTTCCTTCAGACAGTGCTTTCATGGCATTTGTCTCACTGGTGTAAACCATATTCAGGTCTGCCTGCGGGTAAATTCCCGTGAATACTTCTGATGCTGTTTTGATGAACGGCTGGAAGGATTCGTCGAGGTACATGGTTTTCTTTCCGCGTCTGGGTGTATCATCCGGTGTTTGATTGGTTTCACAGGAGAATTGAACACCCAAAAGGGCCAATGAACTTAAAAGGATCCCTTTCTTCATAACCTTCATTATTCTTCTTTTTTATTGTTTTGAATCAATGTATACAAGCGGAATGCTCTGTAGAGGCCATAAATGAGGATGAGGGCAACAAACAGGTGGCGTTTGAAACCATACAGCCTTTCAATGAGCAGATCGCTGAATAGCAGGAAATAAGCCATGACTAAACACATGATTACCATGAAACCTGCCATAATAAGGGGTAAGTTCTTGAACATACTAAACGAAAAAAATCCCCCTGACTATGAATCAGAGGGATTACTATTAATACTGAAATTAATTCAATTTGAATGAAACCGGTAATGAGAAGGTACTGTTTACGGGTTTACCGTTGATTTTCCCTGGTGTCCATCTCGGCATGCCTTTCACAACGCGAATTGCTTCCTGGTCACACTCCGGACAATCCGTTACACCTTTCTTCACTTTTACGTTGGAGATGTAACCGTTCTCACTCACTACGAACTGAAGGTAACATTTACCTTCCAGTCCCATTTCAACTGCAGTTTGAGGATATTTGATGTTCTCTGCAAGGTATCTTTTCAAAGCTGCCATACCACCATTAGGTTCAGCAGGCTCATCCACGATATCGTAGATTACGTTCTCTTTTTTCTCTACTTTTTCTTCCTTCTTAACAACTACTTCAGGAGTTTTAGCAAAGGCATCCGTCTCTTCGTGAGTTTCCGTATCTGCTTTTACGTCCTTAATCTCTTCCTGAGGAGGAACATCGGAATCTTCCGTNNGGTTCCAATGGTTCAACAATATCCTCTTTTTCTAAAGGAGCATCAACAGCAAATGCTGTTAAATCCAAAGGAACTTCTTTTGGTTTTTCTTCAGGGAGATTCATAATCAACTTATAAATCCCGAAAGTTGTTCCGATGAACAGGATTACTCCGGCCATAACAAGTAACAGGTTACGACTGTAATTTGTTCGGATCTGGTACGCACCATATTCATGGTTACGGTCCTCAAATACGATCTCGTTACGCTCGTCAGATGTTACCTGCTGCCAGCTCTTAGAGCTGAAATACTCATACAATGAGAGTCCAGCTACCAGAAGTACAACAACTGCTACTAACATATACTTATTGTTTTAATTTTTCGTCTAACAGTGCCTGCTCGCTCTTTGTAATATCTACAGGAGCAATTACCCCGATCTGTGCAATGTACAATTCGTCAATTACGTCAATGAAGTTGCGGGTCTTTGCTTTCATATCGGTTTTTACCAAAACTTTCAAAGCTTGTTTGTCCCCTTTTGCTTCAATCAGTTCCTTCTTGTAGATTGAATCACTGATTTGCTTCTTGTCCAGCTTTCCTTTTAATTCCGTGATCTTGTTCAATACAAACGTATTGTTTTCTTTCAAAATCTTACGAATTCCATCCGGCCCAAAATTGGTTTCAATCAACTGTGTTGGAGGACCATCCGGACTTCCGGCAGGGTAAAATTGTCCTTTGTAATAGAAAACTTTATCATCCGAAATTAGAAAGGTCATACCATTCTTAACTTTTGGAGGGTCTTTTGGTTGAACGTCTTCCTTTGCAGGGTAAGTCAAACTCATCACTTTCGGTTTCGCGAACGTGGAAGTCAATACGAAGAATGTCAACAACAGGAAACCTAAGTCTACCATTGGAGTCATATCAATTCTGGCGGAACCTTTCTTGCCGTGCTTTTTGCCTTTTTCGTCGCCGCCGCCGCTTTCTGCTATTTCTGCCATAACTTCTTATAATTGTTGTGCTTCCTGGGAAGTCACGAAATTCAAATTGTTCAACTTCAGGTTACGGAATACTTCGATCACCGTTTTTACTTTCACGTATTCGGCTTCCATATCGGCCTTCAACACGAATTTCGGTTTGAAATCTTCCGGTTTAAGAGGAATTCCTCCTTTTCCTTGTTTGGCATTTTCTTCTTCAAACTTTGCTTTTCCGTAGTCGAGCATCTCGCGGTTTGCAAAATTGATCCAGTCGGCCAACTCGTTATTTCTCGTTGTATCAACCGGGATCGTTGCATTCGGCAAGTTTTTACGCTCTTCAGCTTCAAGAGAAAGGTATTTCGGAAGTTCACTCATGCTGCATCCAAAACCTCCTTCCATTCTGCTGAATGTTGTAATGTTCTCTTCTGAAAACGGAACTTTGTATTTAGCTGCCATTTGCATCAAGACTTTTTTACGAACTTCTTCTCCCGAACAAGTGAAAAAGACTCTTCCTTTCGTGTCCACGGTAACCATTACCAGGGTCTTTTGAGGAATGTCATCTTTCCCGATCGAAGAAGGGATTTCGACTTTTACAACTTCGTCTGTACGAAAGTCAGCTGCTAGCATGAAGAATGTAACCAAAAGGAAGGCCAAGTCAACCATTGGCGTCATGTCAATGGAAGGGGAACCTTTAGGTAATTTTAATTTAGCCATTCTTACTTATATTATTTCTTCGCCAAAGACGAATGAATATTAATTGTTAGCGTTAAAGTTTTGAACGATAGCAAAACCAGCCTCATCCATAGCGTGAGTCATTTGATCAATCTTCGTGTTGAAGAAGTTGTACATTATTGTAGCCACTGTAGAAGCGAAGATACCAAAGAACGTGTTGATCAAGGCCTCGGAGATACCAATTGATAATTTAGTTGTATCAGGAGTACCCGCACCCATCGCCTGGAAGGATTTGATCATCCCCAATACTGTTCCGATCAAACCGATCAATGTACCTACAGATACACAAGTAGAGATGATAACCAGGTTTTTAGACATCATTGGAACTTCCAAAGAAATTGCTTCTTCGATCTCAGCTTTGATGATCTCAGATTTTGTCTCTTTATCCAAAGTAGGGTCTTTCTGAACTGACTCATATTTCTCTAATCCGGCACGGATTACATTGGCCAAAGATCCTTTTTGCTTATCACACTCTTCCAATGCA
>DJFP01000298.1 GCA_002432565.1 Flavobacteriales bacterium UBA5869 | reverse complement strand
TAACGAATGGCTTTCCGTGGTGGACGATTCAACTCTGCCTTTGTTTGATTTAGCAAATGAATACAAACTGGCAATTGAGATTCACCCTTATGATGGTGAGAAAATGGTTGCACTGAAAGATATGTACTGGCGTTTCCACCTGGTTTGGATGATGGCACAGACGGCAGATACGCTGCACATGTATGCCCTAAAGGATTTTGTCAATAAATACCCGGATATTCGTACCTGCTTTGCACATGGATGTATGCTTGGACAGGCAAACTACGGGCGAAGACTTCAGGGTTTTGACGGGCGACCGGATCTATTTACCGAAGCAAGAGACCCACGTGCAAGCCTCGGACACCCGAACCTGTTTTTCGATACGCTGGTCCACGATTCCTATACCTTGCAATTATTGAAGATCCGGGTCGGTTCTTCACAAATCGTTGCCGGATTGGATGATCCTTACCCCTTAGGTGAAATGGAAGGAGTTGCGAATTCATACCCGGGCAGAGTGATCGATTTCGCTGTGGAAGTTGGGATCCTGGACCAAAAAGAATCAGATGCTATTTGGTACGATAATGTGCTCCGCTGGCTTGGAAAAACATCCATTTAATAAAGCATCATGCAGCAAAAGAGTCTCTTTCTTTTTTTCCTGTTCTTTTTAATCGGTACTGCTGGTTTTTCACAGGAACGAAAAGACTCATTGGACCATTTGCCCATTGAATACGGTCGATTTGTAAAAAATAAGAACCAGCGTTTTGGCTTTTTTGAGCGGCTGAAGAAAAAGAGCAACGATGAATACTATGTGGAAGTATTTAAATCCGTAGGAAAGGCTCAAACCGATGTAGTTGATTTTAAGATCAATCGTTTTCAGTTTCCGTCGGTAGATTCTATAGCATTTTTTATTAACGAAAAACGTATTGCAAGTACGCGTATCAGTGAGATCAAACAACGCATCTTTCTACCTGCTTCCAATAAGGATTACGAGGTGGTCGCCAGGTTTCGCGGATCGGTAGTTTCAACGCTTCATGTTTCTGTTTTGCCGGTCGTTACACAGAAAGTACGGATAGTTCCCCTGCTTAAAACAAAGATCAACAGAGATAGTTTGGAAAGGGAATTGAATTTCCTCTTCGCCCCGGCAAATATTCAATTTGATGTAACCATCGAAGCTGTTTTTGAAAATGATGCCTTTGAAGCTTCCGGGCCTTTTGAGAATCCGGATTCCGACCGATTGAAGTATACCGACCAGATGCGCCACATCCGGGACGTGTACAAGAATACTTACAAAGAGAAAACCGTTAATACACTGCTCTTTTTTATCGTTCCCGGATTTGTAAATCCCAGCCTGCAAGGATACATGGTGAAAAACAAATCACTGGGTTTTGTTGTACAAAATGATTCACAGAAATTATCACATGAAATAGCCTGTGAGTACCTGAATGGTTTTGCCAATATTGAAGCTGTTGAAGAAGTGCGGAGAAATCCTGAAAATTGGATGTTGGATAACGAAGAATGGATCCGGATCAATAAAAATCCGCGGATTTATTCCATTATCGATGATTATGAAGAAGTGGTAACCAACAACGGATTGATCGCTTACTATTTTTTCAAACAGTCAAAAGACGGAACAATCCTTCTGAAAAACAACAATTTCCTGGCCTCGGTCATGCGTCCGATGAAGAAGAACACGTATTCTTACCACCTTCAGATAGATAATATCTTGTACAGAACAATCTTCCGGATCAAATCAAAACCGTTTAATGCACTTCACATCCTGAGTGTGCTGGGATCGATCTCCGGATGTATTTACGGCTTCCGTAAATTACGGGCATTCGTTCGCAAAAAGATGAAGAAGCCGCGCTGGGTCAATATGCTTTCAAGATTCATCCAATGGACAGGAATGTTCGTACTTTCTTACGTCCTGGTTAAGGCGGTTGATTTGGGGTATGGCTGGTTTGAAGTAACAGACGGCATTATTAAATCCTATTCCGGGCTGGAAGAAAAAAGAGTGATGGACTTGTTGTTCAATAATACGCATCCGAATAAACTGGAAGAAAAAAGGATTGGTTCGGAACTGATCATCAAGCGGGAGAACAATTATTACCTCTACGAACGGAAAAAGGTACTTTACTTTAAGATGAATGTCTCCAAAGAAAATGTCCCTTTAAAACTGCGTTTGATAGCAAATTCAGATTCTTTAAAAACAGGATTGCTGGATGAACCGATAGCTGCCGAAAGTCATTACATAGTAGTAAAGATTTATTCAGCCAAAGGAAAGTGGCTTCGCGACCAGGTTTACAATCATTTGGGTGTGGATCTGACCTCCAAACTGAAGTTGCAGGACCCTCCTAAACGCGTGTTGATTTTTGTGAACGGATACAGGCCAACTTCATTGGGAAGTACCTTTGAAGAGAACTTTGAAGATATTCGAAGCAACGGGCTGGAATTCCCAAATTCCCTCAATCGTTTATTTACGGAAGACCGCTACAATTACTGGCATCCGTGGCAACAGATTGATGATACTTTTAAGCTGCGAATCAATCCCACGGAATATTATTACGCAGACGGACATCATTCCGTTTCTACTTCCAACCACAGAAGCTTGTTGAATTTTAGTACAAACTCAAACATTTATCCCAAAAGATGCAGGAATCCGAAACACCATATTTGTTACACTACAAGTACAGTCGGCTCCAGGATCTTTGGTTCTAAAAAAGCACGAACCTATGGTTTACTGGCTACAAAACCCAATAGGAGAGGCTTTGCGGTGCGCTCAAACAGCGGACGGATCGCAGGAAGGAATTTGTACCAGATGCTCAACGAATTGCCGAACTCTTCTAAAAATGACACCTTATACCTGGTAGCGCATAGCATGGGATTTGCTTATGCTCAGGGAATGATCGAACAGTTAAGAGGAAAGATCAATTTCGGAGGATATTACATTCTTGCACCTGAAAATGCATCTGCCGGAACCGTTAATCTCAAAGAATGGAAACAGGTTTGGCAATACGGAAGTAACCTGAATGCAGTTGGGCAGGACGCTCCGTGTCTGCAGGATGGGGTTGCTCCACAGGCTTCTGTAAAAGGTCTGAGTGAAAAACAACGGATCTATTTCCCAAAAGTGCTTTACAAACACAAAGGATATTTCGATTCACATTTCATAGGCTATTATGATTGGGTTATTCAGATTCCCAAAGGTAAAAAAGGACATATTCAACAGCGATAATTACGAATTTTTTCAATTTGTAATTCGGCATTTGTAGTTAGAAATTACCCAGGACTTCTCATTCATGTATAAAGGGTAGTTGAGTTAGTTGATTTACCATTTTTATGGTATTGTGCAATACTTTATCCCGAGGCAATTTTGCTATTTAGAATTGTTCTATATAATATGAATCTGTATCTGGATAGCCGCAATCAATTAATAAGCCTGGGATTTAAGGAGTTGACTCAATTGGTCCTCGGAGACGTAACAGTTGAATGGCATTCCGGGAACCCGAAATTAGAACCTTCATCGGCAGATCCGGATAAAAAGCAGGTAGTCGTTTACAACTTTGCGGACAATTACCCGGAAATAGAGAATAACCTGAAAGAAAACCCGGAGGATACGAACAGTATCAAGATTGTTTTGATCATCAATGGCGACGTATCCAGCCTCCCTAAATTAGTCTCCTATGGTGTTTCGGGATTCATTGATATGAATTGCTCGGAGCAGGAATTAAAAGAAGCATTCCGGAAAATTTTGCATAACCAGAATTACTATTGTGAACTGGTTTGGAATAAGATATTGAATCAGGATGAAGAAGCAGCTTCTCCGACACAATTTAGTTTAACCAAGCGGGAAATAGAGATCGTGGAATCCTTATTGAACGGGAAATCGACCTTAGAGATCAGCCGTGAATTGGGGTTGAGTCCGCACACCGTGCAAACACATCGCAAAAATTGTTTCAAGAAATTAAAAGTAAAATCCCTGTCCGAATTATTGCTGTTCGAGATGGAAAACCAGGTATTTAAAAAGTAGCTACCCTTTGAGAGGTATTCTTTTCCGCTGATTTTGGGGATTGTGGCAGTTGAGTTGTTGATCTAATTTTGCGAAACTTAATTTAGACTTAATATAAATAACAAATCATGAAAAGAATATTACTTAGCGCTGCGGCACTGATCTCTTTATCAAATGCGATGGCTCAGGGGCCTGTTGTGATTGATACGGTTTATACCGGTGCAGATTATGTAAATAACAAATGGTACAGTTTACAAAACGATGAGACAGGAACCGCTGTTTCTTCTAACTGGGATATCGCTTTGGCAGCTTCTGCAAGTCCGAATTCTTCGTTAACTGCAACGATCTTGTTTAACTATAAAGTGGGTAAAGTTTATGCCGTTCCGAATGCAGAGCCGGCAACTTCTTTTGATACCTTAGCGACTGTAGATTTTGCGTCACTTACAGAATTGGTCAATAATGATTCAACCTGGGCCGGTGGAGCATTGAACCGTGCTGCCGGAGCAGGACAGTTCGATTACGGTTGGGGAACTTACAACATGTCTTCACACAACGTGGATGCCAGCCGTGTTTTTGTAGTGAAATACAACGATAATTCTGTAAAGAAATTTTACATCAACTTGCTTTCCACTCAGGGGAAATACGAAATTGTCTCTGCAGACCTTGGGAATGGTACAACTCATACACAGCAGGATTTGATGATTGCCGCTTATGGAACAAAGAACTTTGTTTATTATAAAATCAACACGAATACGGTAGTGGATCGTGAGCCTGCATCAACAAACTGGGACTTCACTTTCTTGCAGTACCCGGCATCTATCGCTCCCGGAATGCAGTATCCTTCTTTCGGAATTTTGAACAACGTAGACGTCGAAGCAGTTAAAGTATCCGGAGTAGCAAATGTAAATACTTACGAAAATTACCAGTCTCAAACTTTTAGCGACTTAACAAACGCAATCGGTTATAACTGGAAAAATGCTCAGGCACAATCCGTTGAAGATAGTACAGTTTACTTCGTAAAAGTGGCTGACGGAAATATCTGGAAACTAGTGTTTACTAAGTTCACTACAGGATCAACAGCAGTTGACCCGCAGGCAGATAACATGAACGTATTCCAAAAACAGAATTTGACTACTCTTGGTTTGAATGATGCTGAGAACAATTTGTTCGTAGAGATTTACCCGAACCCGGCTGCAGAACTTGCAACTGTTGTTTTGGATACTAAAGCAGAAACTAAAATCCAGGTTGTTGCAATGAACGGGGCAATTGCTTCCGAAATCAATGTTGGAGCAGGATTCCAGACAGTAACATTGAATACAAGTGACTTGAACAACGGTGTTTACTTCGTAAATGTGGTAACTGAGAATAAC
>DJFP01000077.1 GCA_002432565.1 Flavobacteriales bacterium UBA5869 | reverse complement strand
GAAGCCGGTGGAAGGAATTCATCATTGTGCCTTCCATGGTATTGAATTTCATCGATGACATCCTGCGTATGTTCTACACGCACTCCCAATGCGAATGCTTTCGCCAGGATAGCTACCTGCTTTTCTTTCAGAAGGTAAAAAATATCCCTGGCGGAATGTCCGGTTGCCAGTACTAAAGCTTTACACGGAATAACTTGTTCCTTATTGATCTCAATAGCCTGAATCTCTCCATTTGTAATAGTAAGATCTGTCAGTTTTGATTCAAAATGCACTTCACCTCCGTATTCGCGGATACAATTGCGCATGGCAACAATAATTTGCGGTAATTTATTCGTACCGATGTGCGGATGTGCGTCTACAATAATGTCTTCATGAGCACCGAAATGAACGAACCACTTCAAAGCACGCATGACATCTCCGCGTTTTTTAGAACGTGTGTACAGCTTACCGTCCGAATAAGTTCCTGCCCCACCTTCCCCGAAACAATAGTTGGATTCCGGGTTTACAATGTGTTCTTTATTAAGCCTGGCAAGATCACGTCTCCTGGAACGCACATCTTTTCCTCTTTCAAAAACAACGGGTTTCAGCCCTAGTTCCAAAGCTCTCAGTCCGGCGTACAAACCAGCTGGCCCCGCCCCTATGATGTGAACGATCTTAGAATCTTCCGTTGCTTTTTGCGGAGTAAACTCCGGTTCAAACGGCGGAACAACTCCATCCGGGAACACCTCAAAACTCGCATTGATCTTGATATCGCGTTTGCGTGCATCGATGGAACGCTTGTGCCATTTATATGCAAATGAATCGATAGGAAGTTTTAATTCACGGGAAATAGCCGAACGAATGAAATGTTCGTCTTTTGCTTCTTCAGGGGAAAATTGGAATTGTACCTGCATTTGGGGTCAAAGATAAGGGATTAAGCATTAACCACAAAGGGCACGAGGGACCTTTAGGTTTACCTTATCCTTCGAAGATGAGGGAAATCCAAAGGACTTTGTTGTTGAGTCGGTCTATTGGTTTAGAAACAGGTGAATTATCCTGGATCAATGAGTTCTGGAAGCTTTGAGAAAATTTCACTTCGAAACCAAACTTGAAGAATGGAGCAAACCACTCCAAGCCCCCGCCAACTTGTCCCTGGAAATCATTTGCTTTGATTTTTATGAAAGGGTCAATGAAATTTTGAGAAGCTTCTTCCTGCGACTGCAAATCGTAAGAATACTGTCCGCCGACCAGCACATAAGCCGCAAAATTATTGATCCGCAATGTCCGGAACTGCAGCATTAAAGGGAAATCCAGGTTCGTGGAATTCACGCGTTCTTCCTTAAACAGGTCCTTTGTTTTGCTTGGGTCAGGATCCTGGTAGTAATACTGAACCGCTCGTTCCTGGAAGGATAATGTAGGAACAAAACGCAGACGAACTACCGGATGCCCCAGCTTAACGGTTGTTACAATTCCGACCTGTCCGCCGGGCTGGCGCTTGGTTTCCAAAGATTTCAAACCGTAACTGGCATACGCGTCATTTGCCGGAGTTGCTTTAAAATTCGCAGAATTCACGCCCAGCATAAATCCAAAGTGAATCCAGCGCTCATCAAAACGTTTATAATTCTTCGGTTTTTCAGGTTGCGCGAAAAGTATGCCGGTCATTAACACACCGACCAACGTAACGGCCCATTTTGTATTCATACCTTTCAAACGGTGTTTGATTTTTTTTATTTTAAAAAAATCAGTTCAAAGAGTCTAAATGTTCAAAAAGTTTAAACTTTTTAACTCTTGAACCTTATGAACTTTTCAACTACTTTATTCCTGAATAGATCGTTGCAATACCTCCCGACACCAATCTTGCACTCACTTTTTGGTAGCCTAGTTTTTCCAGGATATCCGTAAATGCTTTTCCTTCGGGGAAAGCTACAATCGATTCAGGTAAGTAAACATAAGCCTCATTACTCTTTGAAATACGTTTTCCGAAAAACGGAATGATGTATTTTGAGTGGAAAGCATAATATTGCTTTACAGGAAATTTCTTCGGCTTGGAAAATTCCAGGATGATCAGCTTGCCTCCGGGGCGAACAACGCGCAGCATTTCAGACAGTCCTTTTTCCAGGTTTTCGTAGTTACGCACCCCGAACCCAACTGTTAATGCATCAAAATAATTGTCTTCGAAAGGCAGGTTCTCAGAATCTCCCAATACCATCGAGATGACTTTATCGAGACTGCGTTTCTTCATTTTTTCGCGACCAACTTCCAGCATCCCTTCGGAAATATCCATTCCCACAATTTCCACCGGATTCAATTTCATCAGTTGAATGGCGAAATCACCAGTCCCCGTAGCAAGGTCCAAAATACGTTTCGGCTGGATCTCTTTGAGCATATTCACTGCTTTTCGTCTCCAGATCTTATCGATTCCAAGGGATAAAAAGTGATTCAGGAAATCATACCGCTTAGAGATCTTGTTGAACATCTCAGCAACTTCTTCCTTTTTTGATTTATCGTCTTTACCGTAAGGTTTTACTACTTTTCTTTCCACTTTTTCTAATTGATAATGGAAAATTGACAATTGACAAGTATGTTAAATCTGCTNNTCTTCTTTTCAATTCTCAATTTTCAATTCTACATTAATTATATTGTTTTCCTTCGCACTCCTGTATCAACTGGTCGGGATCAATACTCACTACCCCGCTTTTTTCGCAAACCAAGCCTCCTGCAAGATTGGACAATTCGGCAATACTCTCTATAGAAAGTTCGGCAGTGAGACACAACGTTGCCACGGAAATAACCGTATCCCCTGCTCCGCTTACATCTGCAATATTTCTGAAATGTGCCGGAGTATGATAATCCGCTTCGGCTTTCTTAATGAAAACGCCATGTTCTGAAAGTGTTACGAAAGTAATTTCATTCTCCAGTGCTTTTTCCAATTCAGTAACAGCCTGATTGAACAGATCACGCTGCTGGAACGAGCAGTCGATACCTATTCCCTCTTTTAATTCTTTCAAATTCGGTTTAAAAAGAGTTACTCCTTTGTATGCCAGGAAGTTTTCTTTTTTAGGATCAACCGTCGTTGGAATTTGCTTCTCATCCGCCCATTTCACCACTTCGCTGATCACTTTCGGTGTAAGCACTCCTTTGTTGTAATCTTCAAAAATGATTGCATCGATCGTTTCTCTATCTAAAACCGCCCGGATCTTTTCCAGGAAATCAGCTTCCTCCATTCGTGATAAAGGGTGTGTATCTTCCGCATCAATTCTCAATAAATGCTGGTTATTCCCGATTACCCGTGTTTTAACGGTAGTTACACGTTCAGAGCTTTTCAAGATTCCGTCTGCCGACATATTCAAGCCGGTAAGCAGACCTGTCAGATCGTGTCCTTTTTGATCACTTCCAACCACCGAACAGATGATTGGATTTGCTCCCAACGACTGAAGATTTAAAGCCACATTTGCAGCTCCACCCAAACGCTGCTCTTCTTTTCCTAAACTAATAATGGGAACCGGAGCTTCGGGGCTTATTCGGTGAACTTTCCCCAGCATGTAAGCATCAATCATTACATCTCCAACCACTAAAATGCGCTTGGTTTTGAATGCAGCGAGTATTTCGTGTATTGTCATTTAGTTCAATTCTGCTAATGCGTTTGCAACGCGTTTCATGGCTTCAGTCAATGTTTCTTCGGAAGCTGCGTAGGAAATCCGCATACAGTTTGCGTCACCGAAAGCTTCTCCTGAAACCAGGGCCACACCTTTATCCAACAGATACATACACAGATCTTCTGCACTTTTGATAGTTGCTTCGCCATGCTTTTTACCGAAGAAACTGGAAATATCCGGGAACACATAAAATGCCCCNNGCATCCAAAACCAATTTGCGTCTGTTCTCAAATGCTTTTACCATGTCTTTCAAAATGGCAGGATCTGCATTTACCGCAGCAATAGTTGCTCGCTGGGCAATGGAACAGGTACCGGAGGTAAATTGTCCCTGGATCTTGTTACAGGCATCTGCAATTTCTTTCGGAGCACCGATATAACCGACTCTCCAGCCTGTCATAGCCCAAGCTTTGGAAACACCATTTACGGTTACAACCTGCTCACGCACATCGTCAAACTTTGCCATGGAATGATTGTGTCCCACGAAATTAATATGTTCATAGATCTCATCCGACATGACTATGATTTTCGGGTTTTCTTTTACCACATCAGCCAATGCTCTTAGTTCCTCTTTGGTATAAACAGTCCCGGTCGGATTACACGGAGACGAGAACATCATCATTTTTGTCTTCGGTGAAAGAGCTTTGCGGAATTGTTCCGGGGTGAATTTAAAATCACTTTCAATCGTTGTGGAAACAACAACCGGAATACCACCTGCTACTTTCACGATCTCTGCATAAGAAACCCAATATGGTGCCGGTATGATCACCTCATCACCGGGATTGATCGCTGCCATTACCAGGTTCGCAATAGATTGTTTTGCTCCTGTGGAAACAACAATGTTTTCACGTTTATATGGAATACCGTTATCGCGGTTAAATTTATTCGCAATTGCATCTCTCAAATCATCGTAACCGGGAACAGGCGTGTAAGTTGTAAAATTCTGCTCCATGGCCTCTTCGGCAGCTTTTTTGATGAAATCCGGAGTATGAAAATCGGGTTCACCCAAACTTAATGAAATGATATCTTTTCCCTGTGCACGTAATTCTCTGCTTTTTCGAGACATGGCCAGGGTAGCCGACTCTTCCATTTCCAATACGCGATTTGATAATTGAATCATAAAATTGCTTCGTTAATGAGTTTCAAATTTAGGGATTATTCAGAAGACCGGTGCAATAATTCGGGAATAAACCACTGGTAATTTTTCTTAATGGGATTTTGGTTTCTAATCACTGCTGACTTGGCGAGCTTAGTCTCTTTGTATACCGATTTAACAGATCCCTCAGATTTAGAATAGCATCCTGAATTCGCTGGCTCTTCTATTGAGGAGTACAAACTTTTACACTAATTTACATTGCTTTAAATAAGCGGAAGAATGCTTGTTCTACCTTCGGAGAAATTCGGAAAATTATGAAAGCATTTATTATTGGTGCGCTGGTTATTTTTTGCCATTACAGCTCTCAAACCTTAGACGTGAAAAAATTGAAAGTTACGGTTCCCAAATCGGACGATCGGGAGGACACCGTCATTTACGGTCCGCAACTTCCCTGTTACTACAGCAGGGCGGTCAGCGAATATATCCGGCGCACCTTCCAGGACAGCAAAGGGAATTTGTGGTTCGGGACCAATACCGACGGTTTGGCAAAATACGATGGTAAGGTACTTAGTTATCTTACTCTAAAAGAAGGTTTAAGCGGTTCACAGGTTACTGGAATTATGGAAGACAAAAACGGGAATCTTTGGTTCTCTACCAATGAGGGAATTACGCGTTATAATCCTTCTCAAAATGAAAAGAATATAGACCGATTTTCAACAGAAGACGGGCTGAGTCATCCAAGTACCTGGAGCATTTTCCAGGACAGCAGGGGAACAATCTGGGCAGGTACGTTCAGCGGATTGTGCCGCTTCAACGGAACAAGATTTGAGACATTCCCTCTTCCAAATGCTCAAGGAAGCTGGATCCGGTCGATCACCGAAGACAAAAAAGGAAATTTATGGATTGCCACTTCCGGCAAAGGAGCTTTTAAAATATCGACTGAAAAAACGGAGCAGTTTTCAAAAAAAGAAGGATTGTGCTCCAATGATCTGACCTGCATACTTGAAGATAAAAAAGGAAATATGTGGTTTAGCTCCATGGATGGCGGAGTGAGTAAATACAACGGAACAACTTTCATCCATTTTACTTCTGAAAAAGAGATCCGGAACAATGAAGTATGGACTATTTATGAAGATAAAAGCGGAAATATCTGGTTTCCATCCGAAGGGTACGGCGTTTACAGGTACAAAGACGGAGTTCTGGTAAATTTCGGTGAAAAAGAAGGTTTTGCTGTGAAAGCCATTCAAACCATTTATGAAGACAGATCCGGAGGACTGTGGTTCGGAGGTGGAGACAGCGGAAATGGCAAGTCACTGCTTTTATACTTCGGAGGCGCATTCACACCTGTCACGAAAGAAGGTCCATGGGTAGAAGGGTGCTGATGAATTATCAATGATTTATAGCGGAAATTATCAAGTGGGACGCGAAATATCGCGTCCCTGCATTTATTCTTTTATTTTCACGTAGATGTGTTTGGTATTTTTATTGGTTGTTTCCCGAATATCCACATCAAATTCATTGGTACTTTTTATTAATGGGAGTAATTTCTGGAAACCATAATTCCTCGGATCGAAATCACGCTTCTTTTTTATCAGGAAGTTACCCAATTCCCCCAGGAATGTCCATCCGGTATCATCTGCCAGGTCACCGACACTTTCCTTCAGAAGTGTCACTAATTTTTGATCAACCCTATTCATCGGACCAACTTCCTTCTTACCGTCTTTTTGCTTGGTTTCGGACTTTGAAGGAAGTGTTTTTTGCTTCAGGATCTCGATGTAAACAAATTTATCGCAGGCTGTAATAAACGGAAGCGGTGTTTTCTTCTCCCCGATCCCCATGACTTTCTTGCCTGATTCACGTAAACGCGTTGCCAGCCTTGTGAAATCACTGTCTGAGGAAACAATGCAGAAAGCATCGACCTGGTTTCCATACAAGATATCCATCGCATCAATGATCAGTGCGCTGTCGCTTGAATTTTTCCCGCTGGTATAACTGTACTGCTGAATCGGAGTAATTGCATTTTCCAGGAGAACGGCTTTCCAACCGTTTGCATTGGGTTTTGTCCAGTCAGCGTATATCCGTTTGATCGTTGGTGTTCCATTCTTTGCTACCTCTTCCAGCATTTCTTTGATGCTGGAGTAAGGTACATTATCGGCGTCTATTAAAACTGCCATTCTTTGTTCACTCATATTCTTCAATTAACTTACCCGGACTATTCAATTCAG
>DJFP01000045.1:1287-2517 GCA_002432565.1 Flavobacteriales bacterium UBA5869 | reverse complement strand
GACATATACCGTTACTGTAACTGCTAACGGATGTCAGGCGTCAGATCAGGTAGTTGTAACTGTGAATGCATTACCAAACGTTAGTGCGGGAGTGGATCAATCAATTTGTATGGGAGAAGGAATTGTTCTTTCAGGATCAGGCGCACAAAATTATACCTGGGATAATGGTGTTTACGAAGGAATTTTATTTACTCCGGGAAGCACTCAAACATATACGGTCACAGGAACGGATGCCTTTGGCTGTACGAATACGGATCAGGTTACCATTACAGTAATCCCGATGCCTGTGGCGGTCGTTTCAGCTGATGTGGTTTCAGGCACACCAACACTAACAGTTCATTTTGAGAATAATTCCAGTAGTGCATCAACATATCACTGGGCATTTGGAACAGGCGCTGAAATGAATTCGGTTACCGGAACAGGTTCGCAATATGAATATACAGTTCCCGGAGAATACACGGTTGTTTTAACTGCTGCAAACGGTGACTGTGTTGATACCGACACATTAAAAATCAATGTTGATCCGATTCCGGATCCGACAGTGAATATTCCTAATATTTTCACACCCAACGGAGATAAGAATAACGACCAGTTTTTCCTGGATGTCAGTTTTGCGAAATCGGTTAAAGTACAGATTGTAAACCGCTGGGGAGAAAGAATGCACGAATTCGATGATGTAAATGGTTACTGGGACGGAACAGTTAATGGTAACCAGGCATCAGACGGGGTTTATTTTTTCAAATATGTGATTGAAGGATTGAATGGAAGTGTTCTTTCCGGTCACGGAGATCTGCAACTGATGAGGTAACAAAAAACTTTTTAATTAAAAAGACTGCATTTCATTTTTCGATGATGCAGTCTTTTTTTGTTTAACTACATTTGTACCATGCGAGTAGTTCGGCAGTTGAATTCAGAGACGAAGTTTAATCACCCAATTCTTACTTTGGGTACCTATGACGGGGTTCATTTAGGGCACCAGGAAATTATTCGTTCACTGGTTCAAAAGGCTAAGCGTGAAAACAAGGAATCGGTTTTATTTACGTTTGAGCCGCATCCCAGAAAGGTTCTTTATCCGGATAGCTATTCTGTGAAACTGATCGATACGGTGGACGAAAAACTGGCCAAACTTGAAAAACTGGGATTGGACACAGTGATCCTTTTCCCGTTCACGAAAGAATTTTCACGCTTATCTGCCATGGAATTTGTGCGTGACGTTTTGGTGAACCAGAT
>DJFP01000045.1:1013-1255 GCA_002432565.1 Flavobacteriales bacterium UBA5869 | reverse complement strand
TTCCAGTTGCCGGCTATTTCTGCCGGTGAAATTACGATCAGTTCAACTAAGATCCGGAATGCGATCCTGGAAGGAAATGTGGAGTACGCTTCGCAATTGATGGGAACTCCTTTTATCCTGCAGGGGAAAGTGGTGAAGGGACAGCAGATTGGACGCACAATAGGTTTTCCGACCGCAAATATTGACCTGGAAAACACGGAGAAGATTTATCCTAAAAACGGGGTGTATGCTGTGAAGGCTTA
>DJFP01000045.1:0-980 GCA_002432565.1 Flavobacteriales bacterium UBA5869 | reverse complement strand
TAAAAGTGGAAGTAATGCAACATATACGTGATGAAAAGCGTTTTGAGAACATAGAAGATCTAAAACATCAAATTCAACAGGATGAAATTACTGCCCGTACTTATTTTTCTCTGTATAACTAAGTGCTCTTTTTCACAGGATACTCTAAGGATTTACCGTTGGGAAGCTATCCAAAAAGCAAATCCGGATACAATTTATGGAATTGATGCGTCTAAGCTGAAGTGGGAAGAAGTTCCAGAGAAATTATACACTTTTAAGAACGTTAAGTATCTAAATGTTTCAAAGAATAAATTAAAGGAACTTCCATTGGCAATGGGTGCTTTTAAATCATTGAAAACGCTGGATGCGACAAAAAATGACATCGAGAATGCTCCGATTGTGATTTGCCAGATGCCGAAACTTCAAAAACTTCATTTGGCAAGGAATAATATCAGTTCTTTGCCTGCTTGCATCGGTTACTTGACAGATTTAAAAATACTGGATATTTGGGATAATCCGATCAATTCACTTCCGGAAGAAGTATTGAAATTGCAAAACTTGCAGGCTGTAGATATGAGAGCAATTATGCTGGGACCGGAATTCCAAAAAAGATGGCAGGAAGGTATGCCTCAGGTAAAGTGGTATTTTGACCCGCCTTGCCATTGTGTGGAGTAAGAATCAGCTGCAGAAAGATGGAGGCTCTATCCGTCATTTGACACAAGGAAAGCCGATGGAATGCGAATGAATTCAAACAAGTTATAATCTGTCCGAGATTTTATTTTCAAGAAAAAAAATATTTTTTTCATTTTTTTCCAACCTTTTAAAAACCCCTGCATCATATGGGTGTCAAGTATATATCAGAAATCTCTCTGATTGGTTTGGTAAATTGGGTTTTAGGTTTGGAAAAGGGTACTTTTTGGATTGTACCCTTTTTCATTTTATAAACTTTCCAATTACAAAAATCTTTTTTTTCACCACAAAGATTCTGTGTTAACATCAAA
>DJFP01000109.1:420-3779 GCA_002432565.1 Flavobacteriales bacterium UBA5869 | reverse complement strand
TCCTGCAAAAAAGAACGCACCATTCACATAACCGCTAAAAATGCGGTAACCGGACAACCTTATCCCGGATTGACCTATTATGTGGTCCAGGAAATGACTGCCGGAGACGAGGAAAAAACACCTCACAAAACGAGTAATTTAATCCCCAGAAAAAAGAGTCGTTTATCAATTGACGAACGACTCTTTCAAATTTCAATCCTAAGGATTACTTAATCTTCTTCAACAAGCCCTGGGTTTCTCCAAGCTTGGTTGTCTGTGCGCCGATCTCTTCTTCCTTCTTTTTGGAAGCCGCTTCGTTGTCTTTTATATGCTGCTCCTCTTCGGCGATTTTCTTTTTGTAGTTCTCGATATCCTTTTTGGAATCTTCGATCTCTTTCAGCATGTCTTCCTTTTCACCAGTCAGTTTCTTCAAGGTCTTGGTTTCTGCCTCGATCATTCCGTTGACACTTTCTTTAGAAGCATTCTGACCGAATTTCTTCGCGCGGCTTTCGATCGTTCTGTGCTGGTCTTTGTGGTCGCCCTGGTTCATATAGCTCCCACCCAAATCAACTGCAAAAGCAACTTTGATCTCCGAACCACTTTCAATGATTTTCGCGTATCCGTCGAAATACTTGTCGCCCATGTCTTTCATTTTGGCTTCTTTCGCCGTGTACTCGCCTTTCGAACTGTTGTATTTTCCACCCCAGTCCTTCATTTCGGACTTCAGTTCTTTTTCAATAATGTCTTTATTCCCATATGGAATACTTACAACAATTGCGTCAAAGGATCCGTGAGAAAAACTCACTTTGTCATTCGATGTTTTTACTTCTTGTCCGATTGCCCAGTTAGTGCATAAAGCGGCAACGAAGAGTGTTACTTGTTTCATGATGTATTAGTTTGTGTTTTATGATGTGTTTACTTGATCTTCTTAGCGGTTTTTTTGCGTTCGGAAATCTGACTGGTCTGAATTTTGATCTCTTCCTGCCTGGCGCTCAATTCCGCATTTTTTGTCTCAATATTCTTTTGTTCCTGTTTGATCTTTTTCTGGTAGTTTTCAATGTTCTTATTGGAACTTTCAATGCTCTTTTCGATTTGCTTCTCTTCTTTTTCCAATGCTTTCAGCGCTTTTTTATCGGCATCCAAATCAGCATCCAGGCTCAATCCGCCGGTTTTTGCTCCGAAATTCCGTACACGTTCGCGGATGGTTTTGTATTCTATGGGATTATCTCCGCTTGACATATACTTTCCGCCCATATCGACGGCAAAGGCTACTTTGATTGCATCTGCTGTTTCAATGATTTTCGCATAACCATCAAAGCGTTTATCCCCAAAGATTTTCATTTTTCCNNCGTTTTCCAAAAGGAATTTCTGCAACAATCGCGTGGTGGCTTCCCGAAGAGAAAGTGACGGATTCATCCTTCAGTTTCACTTCCTGTGCGCAGGAAAAAACAGTAGAAGCGGCTATAAATCCGATTAGTAAGAAGAATGATCTCATCGAGCAGCGTTTTGTCTTACCAAGGTATAAACTTTGTTTCACTTTCCAATATTTTTGTCGCTTTTTTGCCACGCATTGTGCGTAGAACATGTAACTTTACGACGTGCAATTCCATTCAATACCCGGACAGGAAGAAATTAAAGCTCATTTGATCGAAGAGGTCAAGGGAGGAAAGATCAGTCATGCCCAATTATTTGCCGGAAAAGCAGGACATGCAACCCTTCCGATGGCCCTGGCTTTCGTTCAGTATATTTTCTGTGAGAACAAACAAGAGCATGACAGCTGTGGAGCCTGCGCATCCTGTAAAAAGGTTTCCGACCTGCAGCATCCCGATCTGCACTTTTCATTTCCAACGGTCCAGACCATTTCCAAGACAACAAACCCGCTTCTAGCACAATGGAGAACACAGATCCAGGAGCAGCCGATTTTTGATCTCTACCACTGGACCAAACGCATAGACGACAAGGAGCGCAAGCCGATTATCGGAACGGAGGAAAGCCTGGAGATCGTGAAAAAATTGTCGTTGAAGTCGTATGAAGGCGGCTACAAAGTCATGCTGATCTGGATGGCGGAAGAAATGAATGCGACCTGTTCCAATAAACTGCTGAAAATCCTGGAAGAACCACCGGCAAAAACACTTTTCCTGCTGGTTACAGACAGTCCGGATAAGTTGCTTACAACGATTCTTTCCAGGACACAGATCCTGCGCATCCCTTCCTACCCGATGGATGTGATCCAGCAAGTTGTGGAACGAAGCGGTATTGGACGTCAATTGGCTGAAAGCATTGCTGCGAGAAGCAACGGCAACCTGATCGATGCACAACAAATCATGGGAGATCAATCCGAAGCAAACCTGTTCCGGGAATTGTTTATCCAGCTGATGCGTGTCTGCTTCAAAAAGGATGTCAACGCCATGTTGAACTGGACGGATGAGGTTTCGGCACTTTCACGCGAAGGACAAAAGCAATTTGTTCAGTATGCGCTGCACATGGTACGCCAGAGTTTATTGAAGAATTACACGCAGGACATGCTGACGCGCGTTTCTCAGGAAGAAGCTGCTTTCCTGGCTAATTTTGCCCGCTTCATTTCGAACAATAATGCATTGGATTTCATGGATATTTTCAACGATGCCCATTACCATTTAGACCGGAATGCTTTCGGGAAATTGTTGTTTACCCAGCTCTGCTTCCAGGTGATGCGGTTTATTCACAGGGCTTAGAAAAGGTTCTCGCAGATCATGCAGATTTTTTCATTTTATCGCAAAGAGTTTCCAATAGGTCCTCTAAATTTTCCTGTTTCTAGGATCTTGTTTTTAAGACCTTGAAGTTGTGCTTTACAGAGAACTTTTGCTGCACTTTATCTACTTTGTTGATCTCGATATCGTACTGTTTGTCAATGTTTTCAGCTGTTGACTGAACTTCTTCCACCATTTTCTCCTGTTCTTCAAAACTTGCATTTTGGTACTTATCAATCAACTTCAGCAGTTTTTTGATCTCTGTTTTACCGTTGTTTCGCATAAATTGCGTGTAAGCCAGAGCTTGCATGGTAAGCGTACTGTCTCCCTGGTAAGGCTGAATTCCTTTAAATTCTTCCGTTGTTTTGTCGCAAAGTTCTACCAGCTGATCACATTTTTTCATGCAAACATCAATCCCGCTGTCCGTTGCCAATGCTAAAATATAGGCAGAATCCAGCGTGTTGATGTGGTCAACTATGAAGTCATTGTATTCAACAACGTCAGTAAATGATTTTCTCTTGTCACTATTCACGTTACAAGACACCGCAAGCATCAAAACTGCCATTGCCGAAAAAATAAAGCTGAATTTCATCTGTAGATTTGTGTTTAAATTGTTTTCGAAAATAAGAAATTTGACCGTAAGGGTGAAAA
>DJFP01000109.1:163-323 GCA_002432565.1 Flavobacteriales bacterium UBA5869 | reverse complement strand
TGGTGGATGTAATAAACTAGGTGTATTCGATTGGCTGGCAAACATGCAGTTGCCGGCGGGTCAGACATCTTACGATATACTTGAGATTCGCTTCAAAAACAGTCGAAAGACGTTTTACAGGAACGCGAAAAACCTATCGCTTCAAGTGGGTGATGTGGTA
>DJFP01000109.1:0-137 GCA_002432565.1 Flavobacteriales bacterium UBA5869 | reverse complement strand
GCCAGAATTCAGGTCAAAAAGAAATCTCCGGGTTTAAAACCTATGGAGACCAAGAAGATTTTGCGCATTGCAAATCAGGAAGATATTGATAAATGGGTACAGGCCCGCTCTTTGGAGTCGGAAGTGATGTTCCAGGC
>DJFP01000110.1:7035-7658 GCA_002432565.1 Flavobacteriales bacterium UBA5869 | reverse complement strand
GTTCCGGTAGCTACGGTTTTGGTTTTCTCCCCGTCACCCGCAGTTATTTCCTGGACCACATAATAGGTCAATCCGGGATAAGGTTGCCCGGTTACCGCATTTTTAGCGGTTATGTGAATGGTGCGTTCTTTTTTGCAGGAGAGGAGTAAAATACCAATTAGAAATAGTGATGTTAATCTCATAAGATGGTTTTTGCAGATTCCAAAGGGAAATATGTTGTGTAACTACTGCATCGATAAGTTTATTTATTATCTATGATATAGCCAAACTAATAATTCATATTGAAAGTTCCGGTTTCACCAGTATTTAGAAAAATGCTGTCAATGTAAGTTGTAATTACTCCATTTCTGTTTACACGCCATTCATAAATTCGCCAGCCAGCAGGAACCTGAAAAAAATCTGGAGATAGATATGAATAACACCCGACTCTATCACCTGCCCAACTCTGCCATTCCGTATACGACTGCCTTGATCGGAAATTCATTAAGTCTCCCCCCCCCTGACAATTCACATTGTTGATATTCAGCTTTAAATATGCACACTCGGCAAACTCAAAATTACAATTGAACGTTTCTTCAGTTCCGAAATAAAAAGTGATCTGTTTATTGTAACAGGTATTGGCA
>DJFP01000110.1:0-6967 GCA_002432565.1 Flavobacteriales bacterium UBA5869 | reverse complement strand
GCGGTTATGTGGATGGTTCGTTCTTTTTTGCAGGAAATCAATAAGATTCCCAAAATGAAAATGATGCTTACTCTCATAATACAATTATTTTTTTGGTAATCACTGCTTCTCCATCTACCCACCGGAGGAAATATACCCCTTTCGGTAATCGAAGATATTGCGTTTTTGTTTCTTCTCCAACTGGTTGTTCCTCAAATATGCGTCCGTTCATGTCTGAAACCAGGTAATGGCCCGAAGCCCTTGGAAAAATAAGGGTAAATTGATCCGTTGTAGGGTTGGGGAATGCCTGTAACTCTTTTTCTTTTTCCTCTACGGGTTCCGCATTCTGTTTAAAATCCACAGATGTTCCAATGCCCTCGTCTCCGGAATCGGATGGGACCGTTCCCGAATCGTTTTTACCGCGAGGGCGGTAACAGCCATCGCAGCGGATGAAGGCGTGAAAATTACTGCCGTTTGCAGCACTAAAACCGGGTTTGAGGTTGATTTCGTGGCAGGCATACATCGTAATGTCTCCCGTACTTTCAATCGTATAAGGTCCCGGATCCGTTTTGGGCGTAACATTGGTTCCCACAACAATGCCCAGGTAAGCCTTGTACCAGGCTTTGTAGCGGTAGTTCGGGTCCCATTTCACGTGGTTTTTCCCGATCACCTTGTTTTGCAGGTATACCACATCGGCCTCCACTTCGTCCAAAATAAAATTGCGGGTATGTACGAGGTACACCTCATCCAGCCCGTCATCACTCACCGACTGCTGCATTTTGATGTGCTGGTAGGTTTGCGGATCGCAGTACACCGCCTCGAAAGGAGTGATTTGAAAGTGATTAGTTGGATGTGCTAAATTCGGATAGCCAAATAAATCCGATCTTATATCGTTGTCATAATCAAACTTTGATTGATACATCAATCCCTCATCCTTCAGGTTGTAGTAAAGGTTGTTATTCTGCCAAATGCCAGGATTGATGCCCAGTGCAGAAACAGTGGGCATAAAAGAGATATGTTTGGTATAGTGCTTGGTACCGAGAATCATCCCAAGACCGTTGAGTACTTCAGACGATCTCAGAATGGGAATGACACCTATCGGTATCCCATTGGGAACCAGTAGATTCGTGTTAAATGCCGGGAATCCGTATCCGTCAAAAAACTCATCTTTGTATCCTCCCTGGGCCATATCCCATTCATACGCGTTGTTCGTTTTATAGTGACGATTTATTGTAACAGGAACAACAAAACCAATCATATAGGTGTCTTTTCGCTTAAAAATGGACGCCTGGTTGGAGTAGGACGAAGCGGATACGACTCTACTTACCGACTTGAATCCAAAGATGGAAGGTGCAAAGAAATTCTGAGTAAAAAGAGTTTTCCCGGCTGTTAGCCCGAAACTTTCCGAGGATTTGTAATCCAGGTCATTTCCACCTACTGAAATGGCTACATTGCGTGAAAATGTCGGGAAGCTGCGTCTCAGGTCATTAAGCGGTGTATAGATATGGTTAAATCCATTTTCTAATTGGTTAACCAGATTTAAGCGTTCTGCGGTTGGGGCAGGGGTAATAATCCTGTCGTGATCATTTTCCGCTATCTGACTCCCAATGATGTGGTTCATGAGCATATCCTTTGATGCATCATCCTTTAAGGTACCATAAACCATCAAACCCCATGGATTCCAGGTTCTGGCCATTTCTTTATAAACAGCCTGAGTAAACATCGGTACATTTGCTCCCCAATGAGGAGAATCAAGCGGGATGTACAAACGGGTATGGTGGTGTGGAGTTCCGCTTTCCATGTGTTCTTTTTCCAACTTTTTTAAAGCATAACGCCAATGCTGGCCTCCCGCACTATAACCAATAACTATGTTTTCCCAGTCTTCATCCGGAAAGTGTTCTTTTTTCTTGGTATTGATGAATTTTATAAAATCCCCTAAAATTGATCCCAAAGTGCTAATGGACCTATTACCGGGTGTTTCCTTAATAAAAATGACATCATACCCCATATCTGCCAGCGTAGTCATCAATAATTTGAAATCAAACTGGTTGAAATATTCATTGAAACTAAAGGGTTGCATACCCGGTCGATAGGGCGGAGCAAAAATGACAGGTCTTCTGATTTTTTCATTCAAATTCCCGCAGCCATACAAAATGCAGTATTCCAAATCGTGATCCTTTTTTTGAGGGAAATAGCGGATGGGTGAATCCCAAAGATTCGCAGATTTTTCAATGTTGGTGTATTTCGATATGTTGGTCGTCACATAAAATGACAAGGTGTCATTTTTCGTTGATCCGTTTAGTGTATATTCAACAGCAGCCCGTCCTATCTGGAAAGATTTTGTGATGGAATAGGTTATTTCATTATTCGTTGCAGAAAAAGGTTGAAAACCATTTCCAACATTTAACTGAATAGATTGAATGGAAACATCCGGACTGGTGGAAATGAAATCATCACTATAGATAATTTTTCCCTCATCATAACCGTGTTCTCCATACAGTTCTAATAAGGCGGCACTCTTTAAAACAACCTTTTGGTAGATTTCGCTTTCATCAAGGTTTTCATTCAGTTTTAATTGACAATGATCGTTGGAGAAAGATTCGGCAGCATGTAATACTGTGGTGTCTATTCGGCTGACATGGTGAATTAAAAGCCCGAACGGTTGTTTCAACTGATCCACACCAGAAGTATCCCGCATGTCTAACTGGAAATTTTCTAATTTATTAAATAGAACAGTGTCTGCATCCATATAGTTTGAATCCACGTAACTCATTGTAATATCGGAATAAGCTTGCAACCAGCTCCAACCATGAGCTGCACCTGAATAATCTCCATTCAATTGCAAAATCAATAAGGAATCTTCGGTCATTGATCGTTCAATCAAAGCCCCTCCGTAAATGCCTGGATCCAATAACCCGAATACGCTATCAGCAACTTGTCTTCTTGAAGTGAATTCCAAGGTATCCACCTGTCCCCACCCCTGTAAACCCAGTAGGAGGAACATTCCTGTTAGGTACTTTTTCATGGCTCAGGGTTTTACGTGCTGCTCTAATTTTCGGATCAGTTCCTGCTGCAGGCGGATGGTTTCTTCCTGTTGTTTCAATAATTCCTCCAGCGTTTTTACTTTTTCGTTGATCTGAAGAACATAAAGTGTCAACTCCTCCACCTTTTCCATCAGCATGATATTGGTTTTGGCCACATTCAATCCGTTTTCGGTCATTTCTTTAGCACTCGGCACATTTGGCAAATGATTATAGGTTTGAATGAATGCCTGTAATTCACTTAAGGGCATCAATGGATAATTTGCGTCGAAGACATAATCTGCCCAGTTATCCAGATTCACTTTGACTTCACGGGCGAACAGCAATCCGTTATTGTCGAGCTGCATTAATTTGTAAGGTGTCGGATTTCCCTGGATGCGTTTGTCAACAATAATCGGATGTGTATTCTTGTTGACCGCAGTAGTTATGTGAAGTTTGGAATCGGGGTTGTCCCGGCCGATGCCCACTTTTACGTCAGGGACACAAGCAGAACTCGTGTAAAGTTTCCCTGATCCGTTGAGCCAAACCGGAGCAGCCGGTGTGATATGTCCACCTGCATCGTCTTTGCAGGGAGGAAGCGCAACATCGGCATAGACCAGGCTTTTGAGATTTCCTCCGCTCTTTACCTTTCCTTCCGTATCGATTAAAAGAACTTCGTCTTCCGTTAAGGTGGAATCCAGGAGACTTTTCAGGATCAGGTCGCCGGCAAGAATGGTTTGTCCGTCTACAGTAAGGTCACCTCCGACATGCGCTCCGTGGTCGACACTCATGGAATCTTTTACCATTAAGGTAGAATCAATGCGGGCAGATCCCCGGACAGTCAGTTTCTGATCCGGGTTCAATTCTCCGATCCCTACATTACCGGATGTGGGAAGGGTGTTGGTTTGAGAAAAAGTATTGGTACTTGTAACTAATAAGGCGGAAAAGGCAATAACTGCCTCTTTGATAGTGGAATTGATCATTGTGAATAAGTTAAAAGTTTCAGACAGGAACAAATATAAAAAAATTCTTTGGTTACAACAATGCGCATTAATTTTTAACATTTTGCATGGGGAAATGCCAGAAACTCTGCTCATAGATACAATCATCTGTTCTTTTTATACCTTTACTCCCATGAAAATTCTCGTTGTCCGCTTTAGCTCCATCGGCGATGTGGTGTTGACCACACCTGTTGTGCGCTGCCTCAAACAGCAACTGAAAGATGCCGAGATCCATTTCATTACCAAAAAAGCATTCCAATCCGTATTGGATCAAAACCCTTACATCGACCGGATCATTACTATTGAAAAATCGGTGGATGAGGTGGTGGATCTTCTGAAGAATGAGCACTACGATTTTGTGGTCGACCTGCACAACAATATACGTACGCTGCGCCTGAAACGGGCTTTAAAAGTGAAGTCGGCAGCCTTTCCGAAGAAGAATTTCTCCAAATTGCTTTTAACGACCTTCAAGATCAACCGCATGCCGAAAGTGCACGTGGTAGACCGTTATTTCGAAGCAGTTAAGGAGCTTGGAGTAAAAAACGACCGCAAGCCCTGTGATTTCTTCCTGGCAGATGCGGATATCGTTTCACTGGAATCCATTGCACTTAGCTCCAAACAATTTATAGCAGTGGCAATGGGCGCACAATTCGCTACCAAACAGATGCCCGTTCCGTTGATGGCAAAAATCCTGCAGGGAGTTCAAATGCCGGTTGTTTTATTGGGCGGACCGATGGATTCTGAGCGCGCTTCCGCATTGATCGAACAACTTCCCAATCAGCGTGTTATAGACCTTTGCGGGAAACTGACCCTGCGTCAATCGGCTTTTATGACCAAGCATTGTGCGAAATTACTTACCGGAGATACCGGACTGATGCACATTGCAAGTTGTTTCGAAACACCGATCGTAAGCGTTTGGGGGAATACTGTTCCCGATTTTGGCATGTATACTTATGCTCCCCAGAACAAATCCTTGTATACGATTCATGAAGTGGATGGCCTGAGCTGCAGACCGTGTTCGAAAATCGGTTATAAAGAATGTCCGAAAAAACACTTCAACTGCATGAACCTGCAAAACCCGGAAGTGATTAGAACAGAACTAAATAATTGAAAATTGACAATGTAAAAATTGAAAAGTCTGGACTCCAAATTGAATCAAAGATTTACGGAATCCTTTTCAATTGTTTTTAATCCAGAAACAATTTCCGCAATTCCGTAGCGTCCTTCGGAGTCATTTTCTTCGCCAAAATCAAAGCCAGCTGCTTTCTTCGCAATGCTCCTTCAAAACGTTCGATTTCCTCTTCCGTTTCAGGAACCAGTTCGGGAACCTGGATTGGGCCGCCATGCTGGTCAACTGCCACAAAGGTGTAAATCGCCTCGTTCGACTTACTGCGTTTGCCCGTAATGTTGTCTTCCACAAAAACATCTACAAAGATCTCCATGGAAGAATTGAATGCGCGCGACACTTTTGCCTCCAGGGTTACAATGGATGCATGATTGATCGGAGAATTGAAGCTTACATTGTTCACGTTTGCCGTAACAACCACCCTGCGGCAATGTCTGTGCGCAGAAACACTCGCTATTTCATCCATCCAGGCCAGCAATTGACCTCCGAATAAATTCCCCAGAGTATTGGTATCATTCGGCAAAACAACTTTTGTAGTAATAGCCAGTGTTTCCGATGCAAGTCTTGGCTTCATGTTTTCCTTTTTTCGGTAAAAGTACATTAAATTACCAGGAACACAGGTTTAAGAATGTTTTCTGGGTCCAAAAAATTTCTCCAGTTCAAAAAAGCCTTACTATATTTACAAACTTCAAAGAGAACTATGGAAAAACTCATTCAGGAATTTTCGTCCAACATCAGCGAAGCACTTAAAATCGCTGCAGGAGTAACTTTTGCAAAACCAAACCAGGATATCCGGAATATTGTCATCTGCGGCATGGGAGGATCCGGAATTGGTGGAAGAATCGTTGCTCAATGGGTCCAAAATACCTGTTCGGTTCCTGTAATGTCTGTGCAGGATTACACCTTACCGGCTTTTGTTGATAAACACAGTTTGGTAATAGGGTCTTCCTACTCCGGGAATACGGAAGAAACCCTGTTTGCTTTGGAAGATGCAAAGGCAAAAGGATCAACTATCATCGGGATTTGTTCAGGAGGGGCATTGGCTGAATTCTGCAAATCCAATCATTACCAATATGTAATCGTTCCGGGTGGAAATCCGCCAAGAACAGCGTTGGCTTTCTCTTTGGTACAATTAAGTAACATCTTCATGCAGCTGGGATATGCACATGCGGCGATCCTGGATGAAATTTCGAACGGAAGGCTTTTAATTGATTCGGAATCGGCGCACATTAAATCGGAAGCGATGCGTGCAGCCCATGAACTTCAAAAAAGAACGATCGCTGTTTATGCCGGCGCGAATTATGAAGGTATTACGATCCGTGCAAAACAGCAGTTCAATGAGAATTCAAAAGAATTGTGCTGGCAGCATGTTATTCCTGAAATGAACCACAACGAACTTGTTGGATGGGGTGGCGGAGATAACCGCTATGCGTGCTTGTTTATCCAGACGGGTGATTTGTCTATGCGCAACCAAAAACGCTTCGATATTTCTATTGAACGGACGAAATCGAAAACAGATAAAGTAGTGGTAATTTCCGCGAAAGGTTCTACGCCGGTTGAGAAAAGCATTTACCTGATCCATTTGATCGACTGGATCTCGCTTTACCTGTCAGACCTGAAGCACGGAGACCCGATCGAAATCGAGATCATCGATTATTTAAAGGAAGAATTGGGAAAAATCAAATAGATATAAAATAGTAAGGGCGGAATCCGTCAACTGATGGACCGCCCCTATTTAAAAACATATAGATTAATCTACAAATTTCCCGCCTGCGTAAACCTGGAATTCAAAACCTCTGTCGTTGTGAACCTCAAAGTTTACCTTTACGTGTGCACCCATG
>DJFP01000093.1:7822-11455 GCA_002432565.1 Flavobacteriales bacterium UBA5869 | reverse complement strand
ATGTTGGGTTGGTTTTGATTCTTGATACAAGTTCAAATAGTTTAAAATGCTTACGCTGACCTTGCTCCGCCGTCTGCGTGTCGCTGAAGCTTTAGCAGAGGCGCAAGTGGCTACACAAAGGCAAGAGCTTTAGCGAAGGCGCGGAGGAGTGCAACGTTTAGCGAATGAGAACAAAATACATTGACCTTATCGATCAGACATTTGATTTCCCGCAAGATGAATTTCACTTGAGAGAAGATCGTTTGATGTTTCATGGTATTGATTTGATGCGATTAATTGAAGAATATGGAACTCCATTGAAATTCAATTATTTACCTCAGATTTCTCACAACATCCAGAGGGCCAAGGGTTGGTTTCGCGAAGCAATGAATAACTTAGGTTATTCGGGAAACTACTATTATTCGTACTGTACAAAAAGCTCTCACTTTTCCTTTGTCCTGGATGAGGTCCTGAAGAACGACGTCCATATTGAGACATCTTCGGCGTTCGATATCGATATTGTAAAGAACGTTTTAAATGCAGGAAAACTGAAAGAGGGAAGCTATGTTATTTGCAATGGTTTCAAACCGCCGCAGTATATAGAGAATATTGCCGATTTGATTGATGATAAACGATTGAACGTGATTCCCGTGGTTGATAATACGGCAGAAATTCACGACTTGATCGCAGCAACGGGTGAGAACGAACTAAAGATTGGAATCCGGATTGCATCTGAGGAAGAACCGAAGTTCGAGTTTTATACCTCGCGTCTTGGTATTCGTTACCGGGAAATAGTTCCTTTTTACAAGGCTTTTATCCAGGACAATCCGCGCGTTCAGATCAAAATGCTTCACTTTTTTATCAATACCGGGATCAACGATACGTCGTATTACTGGAACGAATTAACAAAGTGTCTGCGTATCTATTCCGATTTGAAAAAGGTGTGTCCGACTCTGGATTCGCTGAATATCGGCGGTGGTTTCCCGATCAAGAAATCACTTGCTTTTGATTTCGACTATGCCTACATGGTCCGTGAGATCCTGATGCAGGTGAAACGCGTTTGTTCGGATAATGACATTCCGGAACCGAATATTTATACGGAATTCGGATCATTTACGGTTGGTGAAAGTGGTGGTGCCATCTTTAATGTATTGCACCAGAAACAACAGAACGACCGCGAGAAGTGGAACATGATCGACAGTTCTTTCATGACGAACCTGCCGGATACCTGGGCAATCAACCAGCGTTTCATCATGCTGGCGATCAACCGCTGGAACGATGATTATGAACGTGTGCTGCTTGGTGGCCTGACCTGTGACTCGGATGATTATTACAATTCCGAACAGCATTCGAATGCGATTTATCTTCCTAAATTCGATAAGAATAAACCACTCTATATTGGATTCTTTAATACCGGAGCATACCAGGAGACCATTGGTGGGTACGGCGGCTTAAAACACTGCCTGATTCCGGAGCCCAAACATGTTCTTATTCAACGTGATGAACACGGGAAGATCGTGTCGGAACTGTTTTCCAAGGAACAGACTGCCGATGATTTCATGAAGATTTTGGGTTACCAGCCATAAAACAGCTAAATCGAATTAGTTAGTTGGCTCTAGGTTTTTAGTTGGAATTGTTGTATTTTTCAATCTGAATGAGCGATATGTTTAATTGTTTCATAATCAAATGATTTCAGGATTATTGCATTGCTAATTTGAATAAAAGGAGGAATTAAATTCGATTTTAAACGGACTTTACTAAAAGTTTACAGTATTTTTGCACTCTCTTTTAAGAAACGTAAACGAAAAATAACAAATCAGGGAAGAATGACAACACATATTCAGACCATTTACACCGAAGAAAAAACACCGTTTGCTGAATCCGTAAATTCCTGGTTGGAAGGAAAAGGCTTTCATGTTTTGCCTTTTCAGGAGAACGAAGAATTCACTGAAAAGATCGACGCTGTTGTTATTTTTCACGATAATCACAACTTTGATAAACGCACTGCCGAACTGCGTGATCTGTTTGAAGTGCACCAGGCACCCATTCATAAGATCGATTTAAGCGGAACAATGAACGTTGCCCTATCTCATTTATCTTTATTCTTCGACCGCACCAAATGTAAGGATGTATTGTTCATCGGAAGCGAAGGAGTAAAAGACCACCCGAAAATGGAGCTTTTTAAGGAAAAGTGGAACCTGTAAGGAATTCAAAATGATGAATTCAAAATTCAAAAAGCTATTCTGATAACATTCTTTGTTTCGTATTAAGTATAATTGAACTCAAAATACGCAAGAGTTCATGTGCTTCCTTTTGTAAACTTCCTATTTCTTCGGAATTAAGTTCCAAAAAAGCTGTTAACAGCTCTATCCAATAAATACTTTCGTTACATTCTTTTTGAGCTATTGCAAGTTTATAGATGAAGTCTTTTTTGTAACGGAGTTTTGAGCTTCCCTGATATTTGCTCCAATCGATGCAGCCGATCTTGATAGTTGTTTCGTCAAAATATATTCTTTGTTTTCAGTGGAAATGCTTTTGCAAAATTTGAGACAGTCCAAGGCAAATAAGAATGAGCGATCCTTGATGTCAAATGGTTTATTTTCAGTCATTTTTAAGAGTTTCCTATTTAAGCTAAGAAAAAATGACACTTAATTCCAACAGTTCAAGCGAAGTTTTGCATTTTGAATTCATCATTTTGAATTTCATTTAACATAATCTTGCTTCAAAACCAACATATACTGATCACCCTCCAATTTCGTATAACCTTGCTCATAACAGAAGAAATAAGTATTCCCTTTTTGGGTTTGATAAGTATTGGTGTAATAATGGAAGTTGAAACCCTCTTCCGCTAATGTGATAGCATCCACGGTCCGTTTTCCGGTCGGGTTTAAAGCAGCTAAAACACGCCGGTTCTTTCGTAGAATATTGTTGATCCGCCTTACATATTTCGTGGCGTCTTCATTCTGCCTGTTGTTATAGGTGTTCCTGCAATAGTCCGAACAAAACTTTTGATCTTTCCGACCGCTTAATTTTTGTCCGCATTCAAGACATTTCCGATCCGTCATAGTATCCAGTGATTTCGTGAATTGATGTTGAAAAATAGTCGATTTACACAAAAAGACGATAATAATCATAAAAATAATTGATAGTTAGCTGTTTATAGAATAGATTTGCTGATAAAACACTACCGATTATGAAGAAAATCCACTTTTTGCTGTTCGCAATTTGTCCCCTTATGGCATTCAGCCAAACAAAGGAAATTGCCTTTGCTGAATTAACACCCGGAAGCGGGATGTTTTTTGGAGCAGTCATGACAACTACAGACATTACTGTAACTGTGCAGGGACCATCCGACCGTTTTATCGCTTTTGGTTTCGGAACAGGAATGGCAACCGGGAATGACGCTATCATCTGGTCTACTTTGGGAACCGGAGCAGCGCCCCTTCAATTACGTGATCACCGAATGATCGGCCAGGGAGTCGAACCCTCTGTTGATGCCCAGCAAGACTGGACCGTTTCATCAAACACCGTTTCAGCCGGAAACAGAACCATTGTAGCAACACGCGCTTTAAATACCGGAGATGCAAACGATGTGACCTTCAGTTTTGCAGCTACAACCCAGAATTTATTTTGGGCGAAAGGACCGAGTGCGAC
>DJFP01000093.1:5121-7809 GCA_002432565.1 Flavobacteriales bacterium UBA5869 | reverse complement strand
ATTTCCTGGGGAACAGGATCCGTAATTCTTTACGACGGAAATGATAACGTGATTCAAACAATCTCCAACGGAACCCCGGGTTCAACGGTTTCCGGAAGCACATTTTTCTATAATCCACCGGCTAACCTGGTAATCAATACTCCTTATTATGTAGAAATCGACGCTACGGCATTTAAAGATGCAGCCAATAATTTCTTCGCCGGGATTGCAGACAATGTGACCTGGAATTTCAACACCAATGATGTCACTCCTCCCGCTTTAATTGCTTCGCCTTTTGTACCTGCTGATAATGCTGCCGGTGTTGCGGTCACCACTCCGTTGACCATTACGTTTAATGAAGCAGTGCAGGCCGGAACAGGTTTGATTCAGCTCTTCGATGCCGGGGGAACATTGGTTGAAGATTACGATGTGGCTTCAAGTCCGTTGATTTCGTTTTCGGGAGCTGTCGTGACGATAGATCCGACGGATTTGGTACTGAACACGAATTATTATGTGAACATCCAGTCCGGTGCAGTTAAAGATCAATTTAACAACAATTACGCAGGATTTACGAATAACACAACCTGGAATTTCAATACCAATGATTTGGTTGCTCCTTTAGCAGTTGCTCCGTTCTCACCTGCAGATGATGCGGTAGATGTTCCTGCGACCGGAAATTTCAGTATCTCGTTTACAGAAGACGTACAGATTTCCACAACCGGTACGATTGAAATTTTCACTTCCGGCGGAACACTTGTAGAATCATTCGCTTCCGGATCACCCCAGATTACGGTAAACGGAGATGTGGTAAACTTTGCGACGACGAACCCACTAACTGAAAACACTTCTTACTACGTACATATTACTCCCGGATTTATTGAGGATCTAAGTGGTAATGATTTTGCCGGAATTACAACTAATACCTTGTGGAATTTTACCGTTGGTGATTTCACAGCACCTGTAATTTCCAATCTGGACCCGGCAGATAACAGTATCAATGTTCTTTTGGATGTGATCCCGACAATTACCTTCAATGAAAATATCGTAACAGGTGCCGGAAGCTTTTATTTGGTTTGTGAGAATGACGGAACAATCCAGGAATTCAGTACTGCGCTAAGCAACATTACCGTGACTGCTAATTCCGTTGCGTTGAATCAATCCGGATTAACGATTACATTCAATTACCACATCCTGATCGACAATGATGCAGTTATGGATGCGGCAGGAAATGCATTTGTAGGAATATCAGATACCACAGCCTGGTCATTCAAAGCTGTTTTGGAGAACGGGCTGACGGAACTTAAAAAGGACGAATATTCCTGGAACGGGAAAGAATTCGTGATTAAAACGAATTATTCCTATGGAGAAGTTTTGGATGCCGGGGGAAGAAGAGTTCGTAAACTAGAAGCAAACAAAACGGTATTGGATAACCTTCCTGCAGGAATTTATACGGTTCGGATCCTGCGCAATAATGAACCTGCATTCCTGAAAATATATGTGGATTAGATTTATCATTATTTTGGGCTTCGGCTTGCTTTTGGCAAGTCAGGCCCATTCACAGGATGTGTTCGAGGCTGCACGTACAGGAAATATTCAGCGTCTGAAGGAATTAATGGCCTTGAATAAAGACACGATTTCCGCCTTGAATAGCAGGGGTTTTGATCCGTTGATGATAGCCTGTTACCGTGGACAAACGAAATGTGCCAAATTCCTGGTACAGAGTGGAGCGGATGTCAACAGACCTTCTCCTGAAGGAAGTGCATTGCAAGCGGCATGTTATCAAAATAATACAGAGCTTGCCGCTGTATTGGTGAAAGCAGGTGCTGATCTGAATGTGCAGGGTCCGGATGGAAATACGGCTTTGATGTATGCTGTTTTAAACCAAAATGAGAAACTGGTGAAAACACTGGTTGAAGCAGGCAGTGATTTAACCAAAAGAAATGGGGATAATCAAACAGCTTATTCCCTCGCAATGACTCAGCCCAATACCGAAATCCAAAAAATGGTGAAAGACTGAGTGTGTCCAACCCAGTCCGGGCAAGTGACTTAACATAATTTAACAGCAATTGGAAAGCCGAAAGCCCATTCTTTCACATATTTGCGACCTTAGGCTTAAAGATGATGGATATACCTAATTTATCTCCTTCCGAACAGTTGCAGGTTGTTGCAAATGAGATCAAAACGGAAGGATTGAAATACGACTTATTGCGACGCGAGATCGGGAAAGTAATTGTGGGACAGGAGAACATGGTTCGAAGTCTCTTAATTGCTTTGCTTGCCGACGGGCACGTTTTACTGGAAGGTGTTCCGGGACTGGCAAAAACACTGGCAATCCGTACACTTTCGAGTGCTGTTTCGGGAGAGTTTTCCCGTATTCAGTTTACGCCGGATTTACTGCCTGCCGATGTGACGGGAACTTTGATCTATCAACAGAAATCCGAACAGTTTGCCGTAAAAAAAGGACCGATCTTTGCCAATTTCGTCTTGGCGGATGAGATTAACCGTGCCCCTGCAAAAGTTCAGGCAGCCTTATTGGAAGCCATGCAGGAACGCCAGGTTACCATCGGAGACTCCACTTTTGAGCTGCCAAAACCATTTTTGGTCTTAGCTACGCAAAACCCGATCGAGCAGGAAGGAACATATCCGCTTCCGGAAGCCCAGGTGGACCGCTTTATGCTGAAAGTTTTCATGGGATATCCGTCCAAGCAG
>DJFP01000093.1:4383-4947 GCA_002432565.1 Flavobacteriales bacterium UBA5869 | reverse complement strand
TTGGCTGCAAAAGCAAATGCATTTTTGGAACAGCGTGGCTTCGTCATACCGGATGATGTAAGAACAGTTGCGATGGACGTACTTCGTCACAGAGTAGGCTTAAACTATGAAGCTGAAGCAGACGGAGTGNNGGAACGCCAGGTTACCATCGGAGATTCCACTTTTGAGCTGCCAAAACCATTTTTGGTCTTAGCCACACAAAACCCCATCGAGCAGGAAGGAACATATCCGCTTCCGGAAGCCCAGGTGGACCGCTTTATGCTGAAAGTCTTCATGGGATATCCGTCCAAGCAGGAAGAACAGATGATCCTGCGCTCAAACGTAAGGCCGGAAGGATTGGAAAAGGTATCGCACGTGATGCACCCGGAAGACCTGATCAAAGGAAAGTACTTAACACGCTCCATTTACCTGGACGAAAAAGTAGAACGCTACATTGTTGATATTGTTGATGCTACGCGTAATCCTGCTACAGCCGGAGTTTCCGAGATTTCGAAATATTTGGCGTACGGAGCATCGCCGCGTGCAACCATTAACCTGGCATTGGCTGCAAAAGCAAATGCATTT
>DJFP01000093.1:0-4353 GCA_002432565.1 Flavobacteriales bacterium UBA5869 | reverse complement strand
TATGAAGCTGAAGCAGACGGAGTGAAACCGGAGCAGATCATTGAACGTTTATTGCAGCGGGTAGAAGTTCCATAAATCGACATGGATAAGGAAGCCTTACTAAAGCGCATTCGTACCATTGAGCTTCAAACTCGCGGTATGACCGAGCAAGTATTCGCAGGACAATACCAGTCTGCGTTTAAAGGCCGCGGTATGTCTTTTAGTGAGGTGAGGTCTTATCAGGTCGGGGATGACGTTCGGACCATCGACTGGAATGTGACGGCACGCTTCAGGGAACCTTTCGTTAAAATTTTTGAAGAAGAGCGGGAATTGACCGTTTTGTTGATCATCGATGTTTCCGGCTCCATGTATTTCGGTCAGGGAAAAGACTCGAAAATATCTTTGGCCGTTGAATTGGCCGCTACCCTGGCATTTTCAGCAGCAAAGAAAAATGATAAGGTTGGAGCACTCTTTATCTCGGATGAAGTAGAGTATTACGTTCCACCCAAAAAAGGGTTCGGACATGTACATTTCCTTCTGCGGAAGCTCATTAACCTGAAACCGAAATCCGGGGGAACAAGCCTGGATACGGGGTTAAAATATGCCCGGAATATTTTCAAGCAGCGAAGTATTTGTTTTGTGATCAGTGATTTCTCCCAATTGGAAATGAGCAAGGAAGGATTCGCAAATACCGCCCGGAAGCATGATTTGGTAGCTCTTGGCGTAAGTGATCCGGGAGAAGCAAATCTTCCGAATGTGGGCTTTGTACGTTGGTTGAATGCCGAAACCGGAGCTACCAATTGGATAGACAGTTCTTCTGCACAAGTAAGAAGGGATTACGAAAAAAATTACCAGCTTCGAAAAGAAAAGAATGAAGCCTTTTTCCTGCAATTGGGAATTGACGCGGCATTTTTCGAGGTCGGGGATCATGTATATTTACCATTGCTTCAACTGTTCAAACGCCGAAAATGAGAGTACTGCTTTCCATAGTGNNNAAGGCAAAATTGACCATCCTGGTAAAGCACAAACCGAAGCAGTTTGATTACAATCCGATTTCAGACGTATTTATCTGTGATGTCAGCCACAAGGGGCAAATGCTATGGAAGCCGGGCGGAGAATTGGAAATAGAATCGTTTAAGGATACTACGTATACCAGCAACGGGATCACGTATTGGAAAGGAACGTATACATTGATCGCCTGGGATTCTGCCAGGTACCGTTTACCGGAGTTGTGGATGAGCTGGAAAGATTCCACTTTCTCGTTTCGGGCACCGAACCTGTATGTGGGCTTTGTGAAGAAGAAGGTAAAAGACGGGATCGAAGAAATTCCCATCGAACCGGAAAACGATTATTGGAGATGGATCAAAAAATACTGGTGGGCCATTGTCATCGTGGTAATCGGGATTATCATCGTAATTCTTTGGAACAAGCGCAGAACGATCAAAAAATCGGATGAACTGAGTTTGCGGGAACGGACACTGCAGGCTATTCAGCAACTGCGAAAAAAGGAAGATTGGCTTCATGGAAAAACCAAATCCCATTATGTTGGTTTTTCGGCGATTCTGAAACAATATTTAAGTTCGCGGTATGAACTGAACCTGATGGAACGTACCACTTACGAGACGATCACTTTATTGAAAGTTAAAGGTCTTGACCGCGAGATGGTCCGCAGAATTGAGGTACTGTTGAGAGAATCAGACATGGTAAAGTTTGCCAAGACGGAGTTGAACGACATGCACATTCGTTCCAGTTTATTCCGTTTAGAAGAAATAGTCACCGAATTAAGTCCTTTGGAAATTCCCGAATGAGCCGTTATTTCAACATATTTTTTTGGGAATATGATTTCTACAATCCGCAGATGCTGTGGCTCTTACTGGCTATTCCGGTTTTGTTGTTTTTGTGGGAATACCTGCAGAAAAGCCGCGCCGGTCAGTTGAAATATGCGAATTCCGAGCAGGAACAGCTGTCCTATTCCGTTGGTTGGGTGCGCTACGTCCGCTGGGGAATCAATGCCTTCTATGCGCTTTCGATGGCTTGCCTGGTTTTAACGCTGGCAGAACCTTACAACACGTCTATAGATCCTCCGAAAATTGATTACAAGAACGGAATCGACATCATTTTATCCATTGATGCTTCAGGTTCGATGCTGGCACAGGATTTTGATCCGAACCGCCTGGAAGTGGCGAAACGTGTTGCTAAAAAGTTCGTGGATTCCCGGAAAGGTGACCGCGTGGGATTGGTCGTTTATGAAGGCGAAGCTTATACGGCTTGTCCGGCAACGCTGGATTACAAATTATTGAAGGAACAAATTGCTGCAATCGAGCCAGGATATTTGGAACCCGGAACGGCGATCGGAAGCGGTTTGGGAGTTGCTGTAACCCGTTTGAGAAGTGACAGCCTGGTTTCCAAGGTGATTATTCTCTTAACCGATGGAAGCAGCAATACCGGCCCGGACCCGATGGAAGCAGCTGAATTGGCAAAAGCAAAGAACTGTAAAGTTTACACAATAGGCGTGGGAGCAAATGGTATGGCCCCGACTCCGGTCCAAACTCCTTTTGGGATTATTTACCAGAATGTTCCGGTAGAAATTGATGAAGAAATTCTGAAAGACATTGCCAAACTGACGAATGGAAAATACTTCCGGGCGCAGGACGAGAAATCACTGGTAAAAATCTACGCCGAAATTGATAAATTGGAAAAGCGGAAAATGGAAGACCAGCATTTGGCTGCAGAACCACCGTTAACGCTGTTTCCTTTTTTTATCTGGAGTCTTTTATTTTCAATGACAGCTTGGACTGTACAGCGCCTCAAATTCAAACTGGATGATTAAGAAGAATACATATAGTCATTTGGTGAGGTTACTGCTCATTTCGGAAGCAATCTGGTGGTCGCTGGTACTGCTATGCTATGTACTTGTTCCTTTCGACAGATGGGGAGTGAAACTGCTTTACAGCGAAGTACTCGGATTGTGGATGATTATCCCCGTTTTAGCTGCTGTATCCTGGATACAATGGAATTGGAAAGCAAAAATTTATGAAGAATACTCCGGTTACGGAGCCACACGGATGTTGTGGGTGAAATTCGAACCGTTGAAAGCATTTTTGCATTATTTCCTGTTGCGAAGCACTTATTTCTTTATCGTTCTGGCTATGGCGCAACCTGTTGCAGGGTCGCGAAAAGTGAACGGTTCAAAACGGATCCTGGATTTGGTTATCTGCCTGGATATTTCGAATTCCATGAATACCAAAGATATGGGCGGAAATCAAACCAGCAGATTAACAGCTGCAAAACAGGCCGTCGGAGAATTGTTGAACCAGTTGAAAGGAGAAAGGATTGCGGTGGTGGTTTTTGCCAATGATGCCTACACACAGCTTCCGCTGACAATGGATTATGGTGCTGCAAAATTGTTCATTCCGGATATTGAAACTTCCATGATTTCCAGTCAGGGAACGAATATCGGACGGGCACTGGAAGTAGCGCAGGAACAATTTAAAGACACAGAGTCGGGGAAAGCGATCCTGGTGATTACAGACGGAGAAGATCATGAGGCGCTTTGGAAGAAACAGCTCCAGGAATTGAAGAAGAAACACGTTGAGCTGGCTTATTTAGGTCTGGGTTCCACCAAGGGAGGACTGATCCCGAATAATCCGTACGATGAATCCGAAGGTTACAAACGGGAAGGAGGAGTGGCAGTTGTCTCCAAAATCGATAAAGACGGATTAAAGCGTATGGCCGGTGAGTCCGGAAGTATTTTAGTAACTTCCGACAGCCCGTTCCCGAATATCTATGATATCGCCACAAATTACAAGAACACCAAAAATAAGCAGGTCCTAAAAGTGGAATTTAAAGTAGATAAAAACTATTTTTATATCCCCGCAATACTCGCGCTTTTGTCTATGATNNGCTTTCAACTCTTTTGGGCAGGAATGGAAAGAAACACTCAACGAAGCCAGAACTTTATACAAAAAAGGAAACTACAAGGAAGCGTTAAAGTATTATAAAAGAGCCGAACAAATAGCTCCAAATGACGTAGATTTGTCACAGGAGATTGGTCAGACTGCATACCGTGCGAACGATTTTAAGACGGCTGCAGAAAACTTTGAGCGTCAGGCGAATAACGCCAAGACAAAAGAAAAAGAGATCCGGGCCAGAACAAGTTTGGGAGAATCCCGTATGAAACAGCAGGATTTTCAAAGTGCGGTGGATAATTACAAGCAGATTCTGAGAATGGATCCTGATAATGAAAAAGCAAGACAACGATTAGTTGAAGCAAAAAGATTATTGGAACAACAGCAGAAGCAGCAACAAAACAAACAAGACAAAGAGAATAAGGAACAGAATAAAGACAATCAGAATCAACAGAATCAACAGAAT
>DJFP01000033.1:9752-12499 GCA_002432565.1 Flavobacteriales bacterium UBA5869 | reverse complement strand
ACTTACCGCAGACCTTTCGGAGCTTCCTCTGATATTATTGGCCAGGGAGAAGCAGCTACTGATGGTTTACGTCTGGGGATTGATAACGATATCCTTTCCGGAGGACCTCAAAGTTACTTGAACAGCTACTTGCGCTGGCAGGAAGCTTCTAACTTCATCATTCAGACAGAAGATGATGCCACACCGAATATCCAGGCAAATGAGCGTCTTCGTGTAACCTCTATCGGAGCATTAAATGCAACGCAAAGTACAATACTATATGATGGATTAACGACAACAACCAATGCCACCCGCATTTCCATCAGTGAATCAGGATCAACGCCATTGCAAAGACCTAAGAGTTTACTGCACCTGGGATACGATTATGGTGGATTATTTGCTATCCAGGGATACCGCAAATGGATGGACTTAGGAGTATTGACAAGCAACCAACGGGATCATGTATGGGTTGGTTTAAAACCGCGAACAGCACTTACTACGACAGTACCTCAAACCTACGATCAATTGGATGCTGTTGTAGCCTGGGGAACCGATAGAGAGGCTGCGTCAGCTGCTGCTGTAGATAATATGCGGTTTATCTTTACGGGAAATACCTTTGATGCAAACCCTGAGGGAGCACCTTCGGTAAGTACAGACGGATTGGAAATGATGCGGATGTATCCGGCTACTGTCTATACACACCCTATTTATAATGCAGGTGGTACGCTAATTGGAACTGAAAACAGCTATGGTAGAGTTGGGATCGGAGACTTTACAGCATCCGGAGTAAGCGGAAACCCAACCCAGAAATTAGATGTGGTAGGAAATGCGCGTTTGCGCTATTTGCCGGACTCTGTTTATATGGCTGACAGCACTGTTAAAAAAATTGTTTTGGTGGATGAAACAGGTGTTTTACGTTGGAAAACAGTTATTAATGATGGTTTCGGAACACCATGCGCCGCGGATTCTTCCACCTACTTTATGGAACATCGGAAAGTAAACTTAAATAACCACAATTTCTATTTTGAAGGAGATGAAGACCATAACTACATGAATAGAGTCGGAATCGGATGGCCTTGTGGAACTACTTTAAAAGCAAAAATCGACGTTTTTACTGAAAACAAAGTAAGTACGGGCGGAAGCTTTATGACCTTGCACAACTGGACTCAACCTACATTGGGGAATTTCACGGGAGCAGTTGGAATGACCTTAGGTGATGGTGGTAACAATGCCGCATTTTATGGTTTGAGAGGACATACCTTTGCATCCAATTTCACAAGCAATAATGGGGTGTACGGGTTTGCTCCTGCAGTAACAAACTCTTATGCTGGCTACTTCAACGGTGATGTTTTCGCTACCGGTATGTATGCCGGAAGCGATAGTACCTTAAAGAAACAAATAACCCCCCTCAGCGATGCTTTAAAAATTGTAGGTCAGCTTTCTGCAAAAACGTTCTTTTGGGATCCCGCTTCGAACCATTCATTTAGTTTTTCAGACCAAAAGCAGTATGGGTTCATCGCACAAGAGGTTCAAAACGTGCTGCCTTCTATAGTTAAACAATCACATCTTGCCGGTGAATATGATGCATCTGGTAACTTTATTGCAAACCCAAAGGATTATTTGGCCTTAAACTACATGGAGATAATCCCAATTAATACGCAAGCCATCAATGAATTAAATGAGAAATTTGAAAGAGCAACACTTTCTGACCAAACAATCAAAACCAATGTACAGAATTTGACAGGTTCTTTGGAGAAAGTTTTGGATATGCGCGGAGTTTCATACGATTGGAATCATACAGTACATCCTGAAATGAATCTGGACAGTGCAAACCACGTTGGATTCATTGCTCAGGAAATTGAACAGATTGATCCACGTCTGACTTACATTGCCGATGATAGTCTTTTGCATGTTGAGTATGACAAAGTTGTTCCAATTTTGGCTGAAGCTATCCAGGAACTAAATGATTCAATCGGAGTAAGAGATTCCATTATCCACGCGCAATCAGCTCAGATCACAGACCTGAACAATCGTCTTACAAACCTGGAAAACTGCTTGAGTGCTTTGCTGCCTACTTTGTGTTCGATGAATCAGTCTCTGATCCAGAATAATTCTGCTGAGCAGCAAGCCTTGGTTCGTAAGGATATTGCTGTTACTTTGAGCAATCGGAATGCAATTGTTTTGGACCAGAACGTACCGAATCCATTTGCTGAGCAAACAGTGATTAACTTTTCAATTCCTGAAACGGTAAAAAAGGCACAAATCCACTTCTATGACGGACAGGGCAAACTTATGCAGTCTGTAGACGTAGCTGATCGTGGCCTTGGAAGTCTGACCGTTTTCGGTGCCGACTTAAGCTCAGGTGTTTATACTTATACCCTGGTTGCTGACGGGCAAGTAGTCGCAACGAAGAAAATGATGAAACAATAATCATTGTTAAGAAGTGTTAGGACATCTTGTTGTCCTAACACTTTCCTTTGGTTTTTGTTTCAAAAAACAATAAAAGTAGTATCTTCGTCGTTCTTTCAAATTTCGCCTATGAAAACTCTTGTTTTATGCTTGTTTATGGTCTTTGGCATGACCTTTGTCTCTTCCGCTCAGAAGTACGGTTATATTGACTCGGAATTTATCCTGGGGAAAATGCCGGAATATAAAGAGGCTAAGGATCGTTTGGATAAATTAGCCGAACGTTGGACCAAAGAAATTGAAGAGCGTTATGAGATGATCAAAAAGAAAAAGGAAAACTTTCTAAGAGAAGAAAGTTTATT
>DJFP01000033.1:2184-9681 GCA_002432565.1 Flavobacteriales bacterium UBA5869 | reverse complement strand
GATAGCAAATTCGATATCAGCGACGAGGTTCTGAGAGAGATCGGTGTAAGCACCAAATGATAACTAATAAATTGGTAAATACTAACCAATCATAAAAACAACAAACACAAAAACAAAAATGAAAAAAATCCTATTTGCCCTGGCACTTACTGTATGTGCAATCGCAACTACACAAGCTCAATCGAAAATCGGACATGTGAGATCCCAGGTTTTACTGGACACTATGCCTTCCCGTAAAGCTGCTATCAAAGAAATCAAAGAAATCGAGAACGCAGGCTTGAAAGAGCTAAAGGATGCTGACAGTGCAATCCAGGTTGCTTATATCAAGTACCAGAAAGATGCTCCCGGGATGTCTGAAACTGTAAGACAATACGAAGAAAACCGTATCCGCCGCATGCAGCAAAACCTGGAAGAGCGCCAACAGCAAATTGATCAGCAATTGCAGACAATGACCCAGGAAATGAACCTGGTTATTTTGGATCGCGTGAAGAAAGCTGTAGCTATCGTAGCAAATGCTAAGAAATACAACTACATCATCGATGAAAGCACCACACTTTTCTCGGCGGGTGGCATTGACGTAACAAACGAAGTAATCGTAGAATTATTGAAACTGGAAGCAGAAGCTAAAAAAACAGGTAAGTAATCGCACATAAATTTCTAAGTAAGGCCGTAAAATTTTACGGCCTTACTTATTTAACACACTTTAATTACCATGGTAATTAATAACATCGTATATTTGCGGTATGAAACGCCAATCATTTGTAAAAGGTATGTTGGGATTTGCTGCACTCGGCGGGTTAACTTCTGTTGCTTCACTGGGAAAATTATTGAATGAGGAGGATTACACGTATCCGGTACTGTTTATCGGTCATGGTTCTCCAATGAACGGAATAGAAAACAATCATTTCTCCGAACAATGGAAGAAAGAAGTCGAACAGTTACCCAACCCGAAAATGGTGTTGGTAATCTCTGCACACTGGTTAACGAATGGAACTTACATTACAGCCATGAAGCATCCGCAGACCATTCACGATTTCGGCGGTTTCCCGGATGAACTGTTTGCTGTTCAATATCCGGCTCCGGGAAGTCCGGAATGGGCACAGCAGACCAAAGAAATGGTTAAAAGTACAACGGTTCACCTGGATCACGAATGGGGACTGGATCACGGGACCTGGACGGTTGTCCGCCACATGTACCCGAATGCAGATATTCCGGTGCTTCAGCTTTCCATTGACTACAATAAACCGGCTGCATATCATTACGCTCTTGCCCAGGAATTAAAAGAACTTCGTAAGAAAGGAGTCTTGATCATCGGAAGCGGGAATATGGTACACAACCTGCGCATGGTTGCCTGGGACAAGTTAAATACTGCAAACTACGGTTACGACTGGGCAATTGAAGCAAATGAAACCTTCAACAAACTGGTACTGGACCGGAACCACCAGGCACTGATCGATTACCAAAAACTCGGACAATTTGCCCAACTGGCCATTCCGACTCCGGACCATTATTTCCCGATGATCTATAGTCTAGGACTGTCTGATACCAGGGATGAGATTTCAATATTCAATAACGAATTGGTCGGCGGGTCGCTGAATATGACTTCCGTTCGATTTGGGTAAAACAGAAACGTTGTGTACTTTTGGACCATGTCAGTGAAAGGTCCAATTGGTGTTTTTGATTCCGGATACGGAGGTTTAACCGTTCTAAAAGAAATCAGAGAAAAACTACCCGAATACGATTTTCTTTACCTGGGAGACAATGCCAGAGCTCCATACGGGTCCAGAAGCTTTGATGTGATCTATCAATACACCTGGCAAGCGGTTCAGGCCTTATTCGACCGGGATTGTTCATTGGTAATCCTGGCATGTAATACCGCTTCGGCAAAAGCTCTAAGAAGCATCCAGCGGATCAAACTTCCGGAATTGTACCCCGACAGGCGCGTATTGGGTGTCATTCGTCCAAGTACGGAAGAACTCGACAAGCACACGAAAACCAAACATGTCGGAGTATTGGGAACCGACGGAACCATTCGCTCGAATAGTTACCAGATCGAATTGGCAAAGTTTGCACCGGATTTGGTTGTAAATCAGCATTCCTGCCCCATGTGGGTCCCTTTGATCGAAAACAATCAATTCGATACTCCCGGAGGCGTTTATTTCATTCAAAGCGACCTGGTAGCGCTGATGGAAAAAGATCCGAAAATCGATACGATCCTCTTAGCCTGTACGCACTACCCTATTTTGCAGGAACAATTACAGCGATTGCTTCCTACCCACATCGAAGTGCTGGCCCAGGGGAAAATTGTAGCGGAAAGCTTAGCTGATTACTTGGAACGACACCCTGAAATGGAAGTTCAATGCTCGAAGGGGGGAACTGTAAGGTATCTCACAACCGAAAATGCAAAAGCTTTTAGTGAAAAGGCTTCGCTTTTGATGAATGACCAAATAGAAGCAGAACATTTAACCTTACATTAAACCCGGAATTCCTTGACTTTAGAAATAATCGGATATTTTTTAGCACTTTTTGTCGGGCTCGTAATCGGAACGCTGGGCGGAGGCGGTTCTATTTTAGCAGTGCCCATTTTGGTTGTTTTTTTCCGGATGGAACCACAAAACGCAACCGTATATTCGTTATTCATCGTCGGGGTAACTTCCCTGTTCGGAGCAATCCAGCATTTCAAATCCAAGCTGATCAATCTTTTAAATACGTTATTATTCGGTATTCCGGCCGTAATCAGTATTTCAATTACGCGGCTATTGATCGTTCCCACTATTCCCGAAAAACTTCAACTGGGAAGTCTTAGTTTTGAAAAGAATACATTCATCATGCTGCTTTTCGCTATCCTGATGGTACTCGCATCCATTCCGATGATCAGAGGTCAGAAAGAACATCCCGGAACGAAAAAGAACAGGCCGGCTATTTTAGTAATCTTCGGAGCTATCATTGGTTTCATCAGCGGATTGGTCGGAGCAGGCGGCGGATTCATGATTATTCCTTCTCTTTCAATTTTCATGAAGGTTCCCATCAAAAATGCAATAGCTACTTCCATTGCCATTATTGCCATCAATTCCCTAAGCGGATTCACTGCAGAGCTTTTCACACCCAATCTAAAGTTAAATTGGGTAATCCTCCTTGGTTTTACACTGATCGCTACCGCAGGTTTGATTATCGGTTTGAAATTGAATCACCGCATCCAGTCAGCCAGGCTCAAAAAAGGCTTCGGTATATTTGTACTTTTAGTCGGTATCACGATCCTTGTAATGGAAACTCTGTCTATCCGTTAGAACAGGAGAATATTCAAACTGAATTTAGCCATAATATTGTCCTCCACTTTCGGTGAGATTACTCCACCTGCATAATGGTAAAACACACCAATCCCGAATCCGATACGACTCATAATAAGTACATTATTCGCAAGCAACCCTGTTTCAGCGTACCCCTTATCCAACGAATTGTAGCTAATCGAATGACGACTCTGATCGTCCTTGCTTCCATAACCGATTGCGTGGTGAACGGCAAATTGCGGAGCGGTCCATTTCTTACCTGTTTTGATTGCTTTGAAATCAAAACGCGTGAATAAAGCGGCCATTTGCGGAGAATAATACGTGGATGCCATCATGGTTTCGAAGGTATTTGCAGCAGATATTTTCCACATTCCCCCGGTACCCTGTCCAACTTGTTGTAACAGCAAAGGTGAATCCCCATCTACCACTGTTCCCATTAAAACATAGGTGAATTTACCGACTGCGCGCACCGGCACAATTTGCTGAATGCCTGCTGTAACACGAGTATAATCGATTTTAGCAGCTGTAACACCCGGAAGGCTTTTCGTCACTTTCGCGGTCAATATCGGCCATTTTGAGCCGAGAGAAACCCGCTTCGTTCCCAATGAAACAACTTTATCACGGATTGCCCAGGTCAATTCCAGGGAACTTTCCGCTATATCGTAATGGTCTATCGTACCCATTTCAGGTTTCGTCCATTGGTACTGGTAACCTTCGGTAAATTCAATACGCTGATAAGACCCGGAAAGACGGAACTTCATACGCGGGAAAACATAACCCGTGAATGCGATCTCCCCGATTCGTTGTTTATCCATCTGGCGGATGTAAACGTCGCGGTAGAATGAATTCAGCCTGGTAACAACCGGTTCAGAGCTCATACCCACACCACCTCTCTCAATGATATCCTGTTGGTAACGCGCCTCAAAATCGAGGAAATACTTCGGAACGAGGGTCACTTTTCCATAACCTCCGTATTTCCACATTTTATCTTTGAATCCATAAGCAAAATAGCCTCCAACACGAAAACGGTCCGATAGCTTATCACTGGTTTCAAGTCCGATTCCCAAACGGAAACCTTCATAATCCCTGAAGTTTACCAATCTCAAGATATCTGCCTGGAAATATCCCAATGGAATTTTACCCTGCATCAGTGATTGAAGTGTTTTCAGTTTTCCTTCCAGGTTTTCTTCCTGCGAAACGCTGTCAATCACCTCGTAGGTTCTCAAATCCTTATTGTCCAGATCGTATTTCCGCTTTTCATCCCAATGCGTGCTGTCCTTCTTATTCGCATCGCGGGCTGTTTCCACGAAAACCGCATTGAAGCGCTGATCTTTCAGATCGGCATCAAGCACCACTTTATCGATATAGGTATTCCCTTTTCCGACGAGATAGCCATCCTTCAGTTTGGGGTTAATGGTTAAAGCCGGAACTTTTATCTCGGTAGACAATTTATAGGGGAACCATTTCTTCCCATCCAGCAGTGTATACTCTTGTATAATTCGCGGATTAATTCCTCCTTTATCTTCTGCAGGTTCGGCATCCACTTTCTCAACCGCAAATCCCCTTGTATTGATATAAAGCCTTCCTTTCATCCCTTCGAAATTCTTATCCCTTCTGGGTTGAAAACGGATGGTATACGTAGTATCGCCCGGAGCAGTGATAGTGGTATCTTCCAGGATAAACAAATACCGGCGAATGGATCCCAAAGCAAGCGGATTCAGGTATGAACGCCCAAGGATATCGAATTGGTTGTCGTAAAAATTAAATGACTGCAATTCATTTGCAAAGGTAGAGAACATTGGGTCCGTAAAACCGGAAACACGGTACGCACTGATAACCTCCTTTTCTTTAAACGGCGGCTTAAAGTATTTGGTAGAAGTACTTTCCAATAAGAAAATGTGCTGCTGGTCAAAGAATTTCCGAAGATCCAATAAATTCGTATCCGCGGTTGTATCGGAAATTTGCGCTAAAGCGTCCTGGTTGATCGTAACCACAAACTTGCTGTAACTATCATATTTAAAAGCAAGATCGGATTTGGGATGGTTCTTCTTCCGGTTTTCGATTGCCAGTTCCATGATGCGTTCTGCCGGATTTACTCCAGGTAAAATGGTTACTTCCTCGATTTCACTGGCCTGTTCGGTCATGTATACAATCATATCCCCGGTAATGGTAATCGTCGTATCGCGAAAACTGGTCATTTTCAAGGTTACCCGTGTATTTCCTGCCGGGTTCGTAAATCTTCCGTCCAAATCGGCCAGAAAAGGCTTTCCAACTTCCGGGTAAACTTTAACAAACGGAATTGCCGTATGCGAAACCTCTTCCCGGATCTGGATTTGCTGTGCGAAAAATGAATGCGATAAAATGAGAGTAAATAAGCTAAGTAAAATATATTTCATGATCGTAATTGTCTTATCAGTAAGACAAACTAAGTCAAAAAAAGTTACAGTCATTCAAAAAAAACAAGAAGTTTCACCGGACTTCCGTAATTTCGTAAAGAAGGATGAGCACTTTTAGAGACCAGCGAAATATTATCAAACACATTAACATTCAGCGAGTTTGGAACATTGCCATGCTTCGTTTATCCTATGGAATGGCCCGTTTGTTCAAAATCCAAAAAAATTGGGGAAAGCCTTTTGCATTAAGTATTGAACCAACAACTGCGTGCAACCTGGGGTGTCCGGCTTGTCCAAGCGGTTTGAAAGCATTCAGCCGGCCAACGGGGAAAATAGATCTTTACCAGCATCAAAACTGGCTTTCCCAGGTTTCCGGTTCTGTTTTCTACATTAATTACTATTTCCAGGGAGAACCTTTCCTGCATCCGCAATTTTTAGAGTTGATCAAAGAAGCAAAGCGCAAAAAGATCTATACGGCAACTTCCACCAATGCACATTTCATTGATGAGAAAAAAGCAAAAGAAATTGTAGCCTCGGGCCTCGACCGTTTAATCATTTCCATTGACGGATTGACTCAGGAAACTTACGAATCTTACCGTATACACGGGAAACTGGATAAAGTTATCGCCGGTTCCAAAGCCCTGGTTAAAGCCAAAAAAGAAGCACAAAGTTCCACGCCCCATCTGATCTTTCAATTCCTGGTCGTAAAAGCCAATGAACACCAAATTACGGAAGTACAGGAATTAGCAACAGCGATCGGAATTGATGAAGTACGTTTTAAAACCGCCCAGGTTTACGATTACGAACACGGAAACGAATTGATCCCAGATAACGAAGCTTATTCGCGATATGTGAAGCAGAAAGACGGAACTTACCGTTTTAAGTACAAAGGCGGAAACAGCTGCTGGCGCATGTGGTCATCGAGCGTTTTGACCTGGGACGGACGAGTGGTTCCATGTTGTTTCGATAAAGATGCCCATCACACCCTTGGAAGCCTGCAGGAACAATCTTTTGAAAGCATTTGGAAAAGTCAGGCTTACCGTTCGTTTCGGAACTCGGTGCTGCAGGACCGCAACTCTATTGAGATTTGCACAAACTGCTCGGAAGGAGCTAAGGTATGGATTGATTAAACAATGATAATTGATAATTATGCCATTGATCATTTCCAGCAGTAAGACGTTCTCCGATCTATTAAATCACTTATTCCCTCTTTGCTGTCGCACTGTTGCAAATCAGTCTTCAAAAGCTTTGCTTTTTCTTATATTTGCGAAAACATAAACAAAAGCCATGTACGGAAAAATGAAAGATTACCTTTCCGAAGAATTGAATGCAATTAAGGAAGGTGGAATATTTAAGAAAGAACGCATCATTACTTCTCCACAGGGAGCAAAAGTACATGTAAGTTCGGGTGACGAAGTAGTCATCATGTGTGCAAACAATTATCTTGGACTTTCCTCTCATCCTTCCGTTATCCAGGCTGCAAAAGATGCTTTGGATACTCATGGATTCGGGATGTCATCTGTCCGCTTTATCTGTGGAACACAGGATATCCATAAAGAACTGGAGGCGAAAATCGCAAAGTTCTACGGTACGGAAGATACCATTTTGTATGCAGCTGCTTTTGACGCAAACGGAGGGGTTTTTGAACCTTTATTCGGAGAAGAAGACGCCATCATTTCAGATGAGTTGAATCACGCTTCTATCATCGACGGAATCCGTTTATGTAAAGCACAGCGTTACCGCTACAAGCATTCAGACATGGCTGATTTGGAAGAGCAGTTGAAAAAAGCACAGGCACAGCGCCACAGAATCATCGT
>DJFP01000033.1:0-2112 GCA_002432565.1 Flavobacteriales bacterium UBA5869 | reverse complement strand
GGTTACACAACCGGAAAAAAAGAGATCATCGAAATGCTTCGCCAGCGTTCAAGACCTTATTTATTCTCCAACTCATTGGCACCTTCCATCGTAGGAGCTTCCAATGCCGTATTTGATATTTTAAGCTCAACGACAGAACTACGCGACAAATTAGAGTCGAACACGAAATACTTTAAGGAAAAAATCATTGCTGCAGGATTCGATATCAAGCCGGGTGATTCACCGATCGTTCCGATCATGTTATATGATGCGGCATTGTCTCAGCAGTTTGCAGATAAATTATTGCAGGAAGGTGTTTACGCAATCGGTTTTTTCTACCCGGTAGTTGCAAAAGGAGCAGCTCGTATCCGGACACAAATCTCAGCAGCTCACAGCATCGCTGATTTGGATAAGGCAATCACAGCCTTCATTAAAGTTGGAAAAGAATTGAAAGTGATCCAATAATATTCCCATAAAAATATACACGTAGGGGCGCGAATAATCGCGCCCCTACGTGTATAAAAAAAAACCATCGGTTCAATGGAATAAAAACTATCTTTGTGCGCTAAAAATCTAATGCATTCAGCATTAGTAGTTGAACAATTAACAAAGAGAATCTATGACAAGGTCTTTACTTGTTTTATTTTGCGCGGTATTTACGCTTTCTGCCTTTGGGCAAATCAAACGGGATGTATCCGGATATTACCAGGATTACAGAACAAAAGGTCCTTCAGAAGAAGTTCCGGTCCAATTGGTTAACAAAAAAACAGGTAAAACCTATCAATCCATCACGGATGAGGACGGTAAGTTCTTATTCAAGGCTGTTGAACTGTTACCAAATACAGATACAACTGTTTTTGAACTATCCGTTTCCAATAAAAAATACAAACAGGAAGTATTCACGATCAAAATTGACGATGATCATACCAATGAATACAAAATGGACCAGAAAAACCCATTCAAAACTTCTACAAAAGTTACCTGGATGTTCGACTGGGGAACCTGGAACGGGAAAGAAAATTACTGGTCGCATTTCACCGCTAAAGCAGTTTTAGTGATCTATGGCGGATGTTTGGTTTTAGTATTCATTTACTCTTTATTACAGCTTTCCTTATCGATCGCATACGCTAAAAGTAAAAAGCGCAAATCACAGGAAGTCAAGCAGGTTTATAACCCCGATACTGCTTTAACCGTTACGGTACAATTACCGATGTACAACGAAATGTATGTTGCGGACAGAATTATTGAGGCTGCAGCGGCATTTGATTACCCAAGAGACAAATTCGATATCCAGGTACTGGACGATTCAACAGATGAAACCAAAGACCTGATTGCCAAAAAAGTAGCTGAAGTGGCTGCTCGCGGTATTCGTATCGAACACATTCACCGTATAGACCGAACAGGATACAAAGCAGGAGCCCTGGATTCTGCAATGAATAAAGTACAGGGTGAGTTTATTGCGATCTTTGATGCGGATTTCGTTCCGGAAAGCGATTGGTTGCAACGCACCATGCCGTATTTTGAGACAGATGACAATATCGGAGTGGTTCAGACACGCTGGGGGCATTTAAATAAAAATTATTCCTTACTAACAGAATTACAGGCATTCGGTCTGAACGGACACTTCGCTGCAGAGCAGGGAGGTCGTAATGCCGCAGGACATTTCATCAACTTTAACGGTACCGGTGGTATTTGGCGCAAAAAGTGTATCGAAAGTGCAGGTGGCTGGGAACACGATACCCTGACAGAAGATTTGGATTTGAGTTACCGTGCTCAGCTTCGCGGATGGAAATTCAAGTATTTGGAAGATGTGGTTGCTCCGGCTGAATTACCGATTACCATGTCGGCATTAAAAGCGCAGCAGCACCGTTGGATGAAAGGTGGAGCAGAATGTTTCGTGAAAATGTGGAAAACGATCCTGACTTTCAAGAATGTAAGACTTTCCGATCGGGTTCACGGGATGGCTCACTTATTCAACTCATCCGTATTCATGTTCATTTTGATCATGTCGCTGTTGAGCTTGGTGGTGTTGCAGATCAAGGATAGCTTCTCCGATTTGAATTTTGTGATCCAATACGGTTCCGTATTCATCTTAAGCACGGTTTTCCTGATGTATTATTACTGGTTGGCTTA
>DJFP01000098.1 GCA_002432565.1 Flavobacteriales bacterium UBA5869 | reverse complement strand
AGAGGCGCGATTAATTGCGCCTCTTCTGTTTTGGATCATTATCGAGCCAAATATTCCCGGGTTGTTGAAACCTGTTTCACATAAACAACCGCGTTCTTATTGATCACAAATTCACTCATCCCGACATGAGTTTTGTTTTCCGGATTCCAGTCGTAGGTATAACCGAGCTGTGTCCACGGATACTGATCATAGAGCTTGCATGCGTAATAACTGTTAATCCTGTTTTCATTGAACCAGCTGATATACTCTTTGGAAGCATCATCCGGGAAACACGTTGAACAGGAACGGTCATTAATCTCGTTATCAGGACATGGACGATACATGTCTGAAGGCTTTACCCAAAACTCTACAAAACAGGTGTAATTTGTTCCGGCAGGCGGTAATCCCAACAACTGTTTCAAACGCAGATTCGTATCTTTTACCTGCTGTTTTTGGAACCAATTTTTCAATTTCGGAGCGGCTGTCACCCAAATCAAACGAGATCCGGTATTGTAAAGTGAATCACCTCCTTTGGGATAAGGACAGTACCCTTTCCAACTGACCATCAACACGTGCGGTTCGCCTTTAAAAGTCTTCCAGATGAGATCCGGGTTCTTAGCCGTAATGGGCACCAGCTTGTTATCAATTTTTGAAGAATCCGGGTAAACGGCATTGCTCATAGCATTGCGGTAAAGCGTTCGGAGATCTTGAGCGTTTGCGGTTTGTGCAAACAAAAGGCCTGCAAGCAAGAGCAAGCTCAATAGTGGATTTGTTTTCATGTGAATAGTGTTTGAGTTGGGATGAAGATAGTAGTTTTTTTGTTCTTCTGATTATAAAAAAGAAACTTAAAAGTACTATATTCGCAAGCGTAAAAACGCAAACCGCGCATGTGGTGATCCCGATNNGCGCATGTGGTGAAATTGGTAGACACGCCATCTTGAGGGGGTGGTTTCCTACGGATGTGCTGGTTCGAGTCCAGTCATGCGCACGACGAAGTAGAAAGGCTGTAGGGATTCTCCACAGCCTTTCTTATTTTATGTGCCTTTCACTTCGTCGTCCCAAAGCGAATGAGTAACGAATTCTGCTTGGGACAATATTTAATATAATAAAAAATCTTCTGTGGGCTTTTGTTTTTCTGGAATATGAGTGGTTTTAAACCTCACTCTTTCAAGAGTATATGCAATTAACTGATTATTTATAACCCATCCGAATTTTAGTTTTTTTTCTTGGTGCTCCCATATTTAAAACACCTTCATTTCCCTTTAAATCCAAATATCTTTCATTCTCGAATCCTAGCCCGCCTTTTCCAAAATAAATTTCTTCAATGATGCCTGTTAAATTTGGACTTAAATAAATCCCAGTATCGTTACTTGTTCTACAAGCAGTAATAAAATCTTTAGGTTTTTCGTAAAACATTGCGCAGGTGTCTAATTCATCATCAACAACTAATCTTCCATGTAAACGTTCTCTATTAGATAAAAATGTGATTAAATCGCGAACATTACTTTTCCTTTTTAAAAGCATTAATAAAAACACTTCAAGATCATCAATGTTGACAGCCCAAGGATATGGAACATTATCCTCGATATTAAGCAGATGACTTAAGTCATTTTGAATTACTCCGAATCGATCTAACGTAACAATAATTGAAAAAACATTATAAAGCTTTTTTGTTTTAATAATCCCAAGCTTCTCTTTTCTACTATTGAACAATTCAATATTCTCATTTCCTTCAAGCGCATTCTCTACTCGCAGGCACTGATCATATGCAAACTGAATTGTATCTCTAAAATCACTTCCGATTCGATCATAAGATTTCGAAGGATCTCTCATAGGCTCTCTTTTTTTACCCGCTTTTACCTCAATAATAAGGGCTAATCCTTTACTAATAACTAAAATATCTTGTTCAGAATGTTTATCTAAATTATATGAGCTATATAATGTGGCTTTCTCTTTTTGAAAAAAACGACTAAAAATTTCAAAAGTTTTATTTTCTAAAAGATTATCTCGTTCCTTATGAATTTTACCATTAGAAATATCAAGACAAAATGAATATAACATTTCGTATATCGACGTTAACATTTGATTATGATGGAAGATTAGATATTCTGAATCATTAGCTTTATAGACAGGCTTTTCCATCAGTGGTAAGAGACTTGTGTAATAGAGAATACTATTTTTTTGGGGATTCTGTATATAAGTTAATGAATCTAAAAACTTTTTAAGTTTAACATTATCAAAATCTAATTTAAGATCGTTCAATTTAAATTCGAATATCTTTCCAGGATTACTCATAAACTCAAAGAATTCTTCAAATTCTTTTGGAAGATGTTCAAGCCATTGACTTGGATCATGTACCCCTTGGCTAATCATAGATTCTGTAAATACAGCCCATTCACCGTTTCTGTCAACCCCCATAAATGAATTCAATTTGGCATTGATTTCTTCTCCTATAAAATCAAAACAGTCAATGAAATCACTTAAACTGAGGTTGAATTTTTGTATAATTTCTTTTTCATACTTCTTAAATGTCCTTTCGATTCTCTCAATTATCTGCTCTACGTAGCTTAATTTACCATTTTGAAAATAGGTCATAAAAGTTGGCATGCACACCATCATTTTTTTTCTTTCGTCTTCAGAGACTTCGTCAGGAGTCCTTCCATTGATTACTGTTTCAAAATAGTTATTCTCAATCTCTTTGAGAAGTATTGTTATTCGATCCCATTCATCTTTGCTCGGAATTATTTTTGTCGCTTTGCTTGGATTTTTCAAATGCAAAGAACCTAAATAAAAAAGCTGCATTTGGGGAGAGAGTAAATGAGTAAATAAAGGTGAAGTCTCTCTTTCACCAATTCTTGTCAATGTAAAGGAAATAAAACCAAGAAATTTTTTTGTTTCATATTCAGATACCAAATCTGTCAATTCTGCTATTTTATTTTCTAATGTATTCATTGAAAAGTGATTATATAACAAATATAGTTAATTGATGCTCAAACTGAATAGCAAGCTTGGTTCTAGTTTTGGACCGAATTGCGCACAAAAGGAAGTCTGACACGTAAGTGTCGGACTTTTTCATTTCTACACCATTCCAAACTTGTTTGAGAATAGTGGAAATAACGAAGTCCATAAAATGCGTAGCATTTTCAGACTTATGCCTGGATAAAAGCTCAGTTTGTTTGGATATTCAATCCAATCGTGCACTCGAAAAAAAATCGGAATTTTTACGTTAGTAAGGTCCCGATTCTTTTCAGAGCGGAAGTGAGAATTGAGAGCGGAAATATTCGTGCCGAAATCATTCTTTGATTAACTTTTTGTAATACCTGAAGTCATTGGATGATAATTGAATCATATACAACCCGGGAGCAAATACGATAGTACTGACACTTGTTTTTCCAACTGCAAGTCCATTAAACACATTTTGTCCCAATGCATTGAAAATTTGTACATCCCATTGTTTTTGATCCTCACTAACGATTAGTAATTCATTTGAAAATGGGTTTGGATAAACGTTGATTTCGGAAATGGTTTTCGATGTGAGTCCTACATTTTGAATTTCGATACATTCCGAAGTATCTGAACAGGAACCTGATGTAATCAAAACAGCATAATTACCGTTTTCATCTGGTGTAAAACCCTGGTTTGTCTCACCATTAATTGGTGTCAATCCCTCATTGCAATCAAGCCATTGATAGGTCGCATTGTTTTGATTTGAAGTAATTATCAGACCGTCTACGTGGACTGAAACATTCAATGGAGTGACTGAAAGATTGAGTATATAGTTGCTATCGCAGCCAATGGCAGATAAGTAATTTGCCATATACGTACCGGCTGTATAATAATTGACTCCGTGCCAAGTATAAACTTCACCTTCACACATACTGTAATTTTCCGTGAACTCATAAACCGGGTTTACCGACAAATACAAGGTATAGGAACTGTCACAGCCAGTCACTGTGGAATAATTAGCTGTATACATCCCAGCAATTGAATAATTCGTTCCATGCCAGGTGTAAACCGCATTTTCGCATATGGTATGATTTTCCGTAAACGCATACACCGGATTTACTGATAAATGTAAGGTATAAGAACTGTCACAACCATTTACAGACAAATAATTTACGGTATATGTACCTGGTGTTGAGTAATTCACTCCGTGCCAAGTGTAAACTTCACCTTCACACATACTGTGATTTTCCGTAAACGCAAAAATAGGATTGACGTTCAGATGCAAAGTGTAAGAACTGTCACAACCGTTTGTACTTATATGCGTATCGGTATATGTACCGGCCAATGCATAGTTTGTTCCATGCCAGCTGTAGCTCTCGCCTTCACACATATCGTGATTTTCTGTGAACGCATAAACCGGATTTACTGACAAATGCAAAGTGTAGGAACTGTCACAGCCATTCACTGTGGAATAATTAGCTGTATACGTTCCTTCGGTTGAATAATCCGTTCCATGCCAAGAGTAAATTTCATTTTCACAGACGGTATGATTTTCCGTAAACGCATACACCGGATTTACTGATAAATGCAAGGTATAAGAACTGTCGCAACCATTTACAGACAAATAATTTACGGTATATGTACCTGGTGTTGAGTAATTCACTCCGTGCCAGGTGTAAACACCGCTTTCGCAAATCGTATGATTTTGAGTAAAAGACGAAACAGGACGTATTTGAACATGGATATCAGCCGTGTCTTTGCAACCGTGTGTATCCGTACCGATAACGGTATAAGTGGTATTGATAATCGGAGCAACCGTTTGAGCTGTCCCCAAGCCCAATGCGCCCCAATTGTATGACACAGCTCCTGAAGCAGTCAGCATAACCGAATCACCAAGACATAAATCAGTATCAGGAGTTACAGTCATTTGCGGATTAGGATAGACATTTACCGTTATTGAATTACAACCACCGTAACCAGGACAAGTACCTTGTGTTCTTAAAAAATAAGTAGTGGTGGTTCCGGGGTTAACCATGATCGTACTCCCCGTTCCTACAAGAGTTCCTCCGCAAGATCCGGAATACCAGTATAAATTCGCCGGATTTCCGGCAAAATCCTCATTGACAGTTAGGGTCACTGCTGTTCCCGGACAAACCGATCCGATAGCCGAACTCGCAATAATAGGATCAAAGCTGGTTGTTCCAACTGGCGTGAAAGCTTCCATAAACGCGTGTGCCTTGTAGGTATTGGAAGAAGTAAAAGCACCTCCCAGCATAAGTAAGGAAGAATCTATGTAAAAACAGCCTGTGCCCGAAGTAATAAAAGGAGGAAACCATGGTAGCGCGGCAGCCGAACTTCCTAAATCCAAAGCTGCATACTTTGTTCTGGGTTGCCCACCAATGTTGTTAAAGGCTCCGTAACAATAAAGCACATTCCCCCACACACCAATGGTTCCGATACTAGTAGAAGCCAAACCATTGGAAGGATTGGGATACCAGGGAGTCACATTCCCACTTCCGGCCTCAATGGCAACGATGCCTTTACGCACCTGGCCACCAACAGTTCCGAATCCACCACTTGCATAAATTGTTTCGCCCGAAGATTGCAGTTTATTAACCATTGCATTTGAATTCGGATCCCAGGGTAACAAGGAATTCGTATTCGCCGACGTACTGAATGCTGCCAAATTGTTTCGAGGTTGACCATCTACCTGGGTAAATTTTCCTGCGGCATAAAGTGTATCCCCTTTCAGCAGAATGGAATTCAAATATTCCGCACCAGTTCCTAAAAACCCAGGATTCCAGGGTCTTGTGTTGTTAGTATTCAAATTCCGATAAAAACTTGCCAATCTATTCACGACATACCCTGTTGTATTAAAACCTCCAGCAACTATCAATTCATTTCCATGCACAATTATATCTGCAATTGATCCACCTGTACCGGATCCGTTCATATCCGTTTTCCAAGGGAGCAATGCTCCGTTAGAATTATTAACAGCCGCCAGACTTTTCCTGCTTACGCCTCCAACAGCAAGGAACAATCCTGCCAGATAAACTGTGTCATTGGAAAAAGCAATCGCCCGAATATCTCCATTGTGATCAATATCCGGATTCCAGCATGTAAGCTCACCATTCAACAGGTTAATTGCACCTGCTTTTGACCGTTTCACTCCTCCGATCGCATTAAAAACTCCACCGACATATACAGATGAGCCATTGACAGCCAGTGCGTGAACATAGGAATCCGCATCCGGTGTCCAGCTATCCAATGCTCCGGTATTGATATTCACTGAAGCAATCCGCATACCGGGATCTATGAAATAACCACCGAAAACCAATGAATTTCCCTTTATAGCCAGACAATCAATACCACCACCAGTCATGTTGGTAGGATACCACGAAAGCAGGTTACCGGTATTTAGTGTCACGTCAACAGCGGCCAAATTTTTCCGGGGTTGCCCGCCAACGGTTTCAAATCCACCACATATAAACAGACGCTTCCCTGTAATTGCCAGATCATTCACATATACACCAGCGCCCGTACCTGTAATCGATACATTCCAAGCGGTTACATTGTTTGTAGCGAGCGTGGTATTGAATGCTGCCACGAAAGTCCGTGACTGGCCACCAATAAAATTAAACGCTCCTCCCACAAAAAGGGTATCGTGACTACTGCTCAAACTAGTCACATAATTATTCGGATTGGGATTCCAGGAAGTAATTAATCCGGTAGTCCTGTCAAATGAAGCAAGCCTTCCTCGAGTTTGTCCCCCGATTGTGGTAAAATCCCCACCTATATACAATTTGGTTCCAATGATCCTGAATGCCTGGATATCATTATTACAACCCGGATTCCAACTGAAAATGGTTCCTGTATTTGCATTCACTGCAGCCAGGTTCTGTCGGGATTGGCCACCGACCGCTGTAAATATTCCGCCAATAAAAAGGGTATCTCCGGAAAGGAGCAAAGTATGCGCATAACCGGTGATTTGCGGATTCCACGCTGTAACATGTCCTGAAACATTTAAGTGAGCCAATGTATTTCGTGTTGAGTCACCGACTTTAGTAAAATCTCCTGCAATGAACCAACCACCTGCCCCATCAGGAATAACGCAACGGACAGCACTATTAGGTAAGGCATAATTAGTATCTGGCATACAGGCATTATCCAGCACTCCACCATAAGAGCAACGTGGCCCTATTCGTGTAAAATCACCTCCCAAATACAGGACATTTCCATTCCGCTTCATCGTCATAACGTTACGATTGGGAACCCACAAACGGGTACTTGGTGTTTGAGCAAAGAGAACACCCTGAAAAATTATCAGAAAAATAATGATTACAGGTAGAGTCAGTTTAGACATAAGATAAAGTTGTACGCATAACAAAAATAAAAAAATAATTGATTTAGTGCAGTTGGTTCTATTTCCGGACTGAATTGCGCACAAAAAAGAATCGGGATCTTACTACCGTAAAATCCCGATTCTTTTTTCACTCTTCTCTCGCTCTCACTCCCGATAGCTATCGGGACACTCTTTTCCCGATTCTTTTCAGAGCGAGTGCGAAGAGTGAGAGCGAAATTCTCTAAGGGTCTATATTTTCTCGTTCTAATTTCTTATCTTAAATAGAATCTTAATACTACTATTCATGTTCGATTTCGAAAAATTAGATGTTTACCAAAAAGCCAAACAATTCAATAGGGAAGTTTACTCCTTTCTAAAAAATTCAAAAACCATCGATTATGTTTCTAAAAATCAGTTGCGTAGAGCATCTTTAAGTATCATGTTGAATATCGCTGAAGGGTCAAGCAGATTTAGCAAACCAGATCGTCGAAATTTCTTTGTTATATCAAGAGGATCTGCTTCGAATGTGCAGCTCTTTTTGATTTTTTGCAAGATGAACCAATTCTTACTGAAGAAGAGTTCAATAGTTTTTATTCCAAAGCAGATGAATTGTCCAGAATGTTGTTTCGAATGATTGGGAATTTGGCGTGATAACGGAAGTTATTTCCCTTTTTCATTTCTATCACACTGGGTGAAAAGTTTATGCCGACAAGTCGAATGCATTAGTGATTTGACTCCATGATAATTATTTTCCTTTATCAAGTTTTGATGAGCATACCGCTAGAAATTTCTTGCCCAATTCGGTAATTCTGAACCCGAAATCTTCTATATCATATTCTGCTTCTATAGTATAGTATTTTTCCATAAGACCACCGAAACTCACATCATGATTCCCTCCAATCAAGAGTTCAGGTATGTATATTTTTGGTGGAGTTTGTTTTATAAGTTTTAACCTTTCTAGATTATCGCTGGAATCGATACTAACATAAAATCCACTTTGCTGATTCTCGTCATATTCTTTGAATAAAGTTCGGTATTCATCGCTCGAAGAATGATAACCTAATTCTGTAGTTTCACTTTCTCTTAACTTATCCAATTTTTTCCTTTTTGATGTTAGTAAATCCTCATTCTCCTTAAGTGATAACAATTCTTCATAATCATCTCTTGAAATTTGACTTAATATGTATGGGAAAATATGTTGATTGAAATTCTCTTCGGCATTTAATAAGTTTACCAGCATATTCACCCATAAATCTTTCATTGATTCATCTTCTTCCAAAGATGCCCCTTCTAAAAGTGGTATTATTACTTTGATGGGAATATTCTTTATTGGGATATTATGGTTTTCAGCTCTTTCTTTTGCTCTTTTTAGAATCCCTATAGCAAGGCGAAATCTTAAAGCTTGCATTTGATCGGAAAATATGTTTCCAATTTGGTCCGCTGCCGGTCCAAAAATTTTAATCATTAACTCAGAAAGTGGTTCTTTTTGTTCCATTAATTAGGGTTTACGAAAACGGTTGTTTCTTATCAAAATGTATTATACTAAGATAATATATTTTTCACCTAGTTTTTTTAGAATATGCTAGAACTTATTGTTATATAATGAATTGATATCAAGAATTAAACTTTATTTTGGTCAATATTTTAATTCTATTCACAATGGTCTTTCCTAAATATCAAATGTTAACCGACATTTTAGACAAAATCAGAAATGAGGTTAAAACATCAGAACCATCTTATTTAAAATACAATCCTGATCCACTTGATACGGAAAAAGTCAATCAAGCAAGAGCAAGAGCATATATTCATTTATACTTAAAAGTAAGCTTCGGCTTATTAGAGTTTAAAGACAGAGAATATCTTATTACTGATGGTCCATATGATGGAGGTATTGATGGATACTATGTAAATAGGGAAAATCGGACTATTTATTTTATTCAATCTAAATTCAGAGTTCACGAAAAAAATTTCGAAAGCAAAGAAATAATGTTAGAAGAGATCCTTGTTATGGATATTAATCGTGTTCTGGATGGTGAGACGAAAGACGAAGAAGGGACTAACTACAATGGGAAGATTTTACAACTACAACGAGATATTACTGAACTAGAAGATATTGGTAGGTACTCTTATAGAGTAATTATCCTTGCGAATCTTGATGGATGGACTGATGGGAAATTGAGACAACTAACAGGGGGATTCTCTACAGAAGTATTCAATCATTCCAAAACTTATGAAAAATTAATTTTTCCAATCATATCTGGTACGTTTTATAATGCTAGTGATTTGAATATAAACATTGATTTGAGCAATAAAAATGCTGGTAGCAAAATAAGTTATACCGTCTCAACTAAAAAAGGAGAATGTGAAATAACTGTATTATTCATTCCAACAATAGAAATTGGGCGTATAATGAATAAATACAAAAACTCAATTCTAAAATATAACCCCAGAAGCTATTTGGATTTAGAAGGTAGGAAGGTAAATACTTCTATTACAGAGACCATAACAAAAAAAGATACGAATGAATTTGCTTTATTTAATAATGGAATTACAATGCTGTCTGACGAAACCTTGATAAATGAAAAAATAGGTCAAAAAAATAAAGCCCAACTAATCGTTAAAAATCCTCAAATCATAAATGGAGGACAGACTTCATATACATTGAGCCGTATTTACGAGAATCATAAAAACTCAGATGTAGAAACAATTTTTCAAAATAAAGAAGTTCTTTTGAAAATTATCACTTTACTTGATCGAAACGATGAAAAAAGTAAAATAGAGCTTATTGAAGAAATATCTACGGCAACAAATCAACAAACACCTGTCATTGGTGCAGATAGATTCGCAAACGAATCTATCCATCTTGATATTCAAAAAGTTCTTTTTGACAAATATGGTATTCTCTATGAGCGGAAGCGCGGTGAGTTTGCTGATGGTCTTTTCCATAATTATATAAACGAAAAACAAATCATTGAAAGAAATTTATTTTTCAGAGTGTATTATTCTTCAAATGGTAACGTGGAAAAAGGAAAACAGAAAAAACTTTTTATGAAACAAAATTTCACGTTAGAAACTTTAGAAGATAGTGATAAACTCGACAATGCTTTTTTCGGATATTTGTGCTTTAAGAAGTTATATAAAGCAAAACACCCTAATCAAGCTGTTGACAAAATTACCTACGCTAAGGTTAGGGCCTTAACATTATTATATAAACCATCCGAAATTAAAGAGTTTCAAAAACAAATAGATTCCAACATAGATGAGTTTGAGAATAAATGGAAAGAATTCATTCTATCTGTATCTCAACATCCTAGATACCTGATAAAGATCAAGAATAAAAAAACTGGAGAAGAAAAAGAACGGAATACATTTAATCGGAGTAAATACTTTGATACTGATAATTTTCAAACCGATTTAAATGAGTATTATAAAAGTTGATCTTTAGTATTAATCGTTGGTTCTACTTCCAGACCGAATTGCGCACAAAAAAATAAGAGCATTACGAAAGTGGTGCTCTTTGTTTTTCATTACGAATAAAATATCTTTGAGACCTCTAAGCCCAATTTATACCAATGGAAAATCAATCCCGAAAAGCCGAATTCAAAAAACTCAGAGACGCTAATCTTGACCTTGCAATTGTAGCGAAAGGCGGGATCAGTCTATATTATAATCCAAGCATCTTTAATTATGACATTCAGTTACTTTCAGCAAAGGGGTATAAAATCATTCAATTTGATAATCGGGTAATGACAACTGAAATTGAACTACATCTAGATTTACAGGGAAAATTAGGCTTCCCTGCATACGGTAAAGGTTTCGATGCGCTAAATGATTTTATGAGAGATTATGAAATTACTAATACCGGTGACGTATTAGTATTCCCAAAGTTGGATCATCTCGACTCAAGGTCTATCTATCATTTGCTCGACGTATTTGCACTCCATTGCAGGAGGAATATAGCTATAGGGAAGAAATTATTAATTCTGGCACAAGTGGATAATCCAAAATTCAGTGTGAGAGAACCTATCGGATCTCTCAACTTTTGGCTTTGGAATGACGAGGAATGGTTTGAAGGAAACAGACGGTAATCGTCGGCAGCTATTGGTTCTATTTCGAAAAATCAGGTGCTTATCAAAAAATAAAGAAGTTTATACTATTTTATTCCTTCACAATTTTAACCGTATGCTCGCCATCGGATTTAAGGATATACAAACCACTCGAAAATTCATCAAAAGAGATAGTTGTTGTTGTTTGTTCAATTTCCACTTCTTTCATTAACACACCTTGCATATTGTATATATACAAGGTATTTTTCGGATCATTTCCAAAAAATTCAACAGTCAAAACCTCCGTCACGGGATTTGGAAAAACGGTCCAGTTTTCAGGATTCATATTTTTATCGTTCTCTAAAACCAAACAACTGGTATCCAGCAGATCATCGAATGGCCCCACATTCCAATCTGCCAAATGATCATACACCGTTTGCTTTACAGCGAATCTAATATTTGCTGCATCAGTAATGCTGAGCCCGGAATTGAACGTAATAAATGTTGGATCGCTTCTGAATAATGTTGCATAGAAACAACAGGCTGCTGCATAACTTCCTGCCAGGGATGGATGGCTGTCATCGGGTTGAAATAATTCTATCGAAGGAAAGTTTTGCCGGATATACCTCCATGATGCACCTACCGGCGTCATCCCAGCTTTTACAGAATCTGCAAAAACCTTATAATGCGAGGTAATACTACTGTCCATTTCGTAGTAGGTTCGATTGATCCAGGTGTCAACGGGGCAATGAGGCGGAGAACACAAATAAGTATCCCCTGATTTTCTCCCCCAGGTACTGTAAAACATCGTTTGGGCACACAGATTGTGTACTTTGATTACACTATCAATTTTAACAGCGTACGGCATAAAATTCATGAAGGTAGTCGGATAAGCAAGCGCCATGCTTTGATCCTGTAAAACAACATGGTCCCAGTTTCCGCTTGCTATTTTTGCCAATGATGTGGAGTTTGTTAAATGCTGTGCTATATAATATCCACCCGGAGCATTTATATCAAAAATTACCGTTTTTCCTGTTGAATTGGCCATATCAGCCAATAGCTGAGGCATGTTGTTGGCATACGTGTAGCTATTTCCTAAAAACAACACTCTTTTTGTCTGCTGTCCGAATAAAGTAACGGAACATAAAACAAAAATTACCAAAACTGTTTTTTTACTGATTGTTCTCATTGTTTCAGGTTCTCAGAATTAATTTTTAAGCACAACTGAGGTGATTTTTTGTATAAACTACAGTATCATAATCAATAACGGCCATTTACCGGATATAGTTGCTTTATTTGAAGACAGCTTCCTTTTTCATTCCATGAAGATGGAAGAGAAATTGATGTGAAAGTAATTGCTTAGTTTTATTTAAACAATGATTCAATCTTATGAATAAGTCGCTATTTTATCTCGCATTGTTCTTGCTTGTCGGATGCACGGAAAATTCTCAACCTTCAAAAAAAACCTCAAAGGTTCAGTCCGTGTCGAAAAACACCGTGGTATTCGAAAAAACACAATCGGAATACGACACCCTGATCCCGCTCTTTGATGGACTATTTCTCACGTTCGACGATGCAGATACAACTGCCGGTTTTTGGCAAATACGCAGTGAGGATAAGAAATGGGGAGTAATCGACAGCACAGGTCAAATCATTGTTCCATTCATCTGCGATGGGGTTATCGCTACTGAAGAGCATACAGGGATTGCTTCTGTATTCGGAAATGCGTTATCACTAAATACAGGGGTTCCCAGGTACAGCTATTCAGGAATGTACTTCACATTTACTAAAGACGGTGGCGATCATAAGAATGTTAAATCCTGGACCCGTACCATTACCCATGTCGCAGACAGGCACAAAAATGAATTTATTTTTACTCTTGGTCCTGCTTATTTTGTTCCGGAAATAGATTAATATTGGTTCTAGTTCCGAACCAAATTGCGCACAATGAAGAAGATAACTTTCGTTATTTCCTTTTTTCATTTCATACTAATTAAAATTATCCAGAAAATGGGCTTTTTAACTTTAGAAAAGTATCTTTGTGGTGCAGATGCCCAAGTGGTGAAATGGTAGACACGCCGTCTTCAGGTGGCGGTGCCGTAAGGTGTGCTGGTTCGAGTCCAGTCTTGGGTACCAATAAAAAAGCTGATGAT
>DJFP01000177.1 GCA_002432565.1 Flavobacteriales bacterium UBA5869 | reverse complement strand
CGTCAGTTCAAGAAAGACAATCAGGTTACGACAATCGATTGGGATTTAAAGAACACGATTGGAGTTCCGATTGCAAGTGGTGTTTATTTGATCCATGTGGAGGTTCCGGGAATCGGAGAGCGTATTGTGAAGTTCTTCGGAGGAATGCGCCAAGTCGATCTTGAAACAATTTAATTCATTCTGTTAAGTAAAACGTATGAAATCGATTAATAAAATTATAAGATATACGGCAATAGCTGGGGTAGTGATGAGCTACTCCAGTGTATTCGCCGGGAACGAAGATCGTATCGGATCTGCCGGGGCTACGCAATTATTGGTGAATCCATGGGCTAGAAGCATTGGTATCGGAGATGCAGGAATCTCTCATGTCAATGGATTGGAAGCTACTTTCACAAATATTGCCGGTTTAGCATTTACGGATAAAACACAGATTAAGTTCGACCGTACAAACTGGATGGGAAATGCGGGGATTGCTTTAAACTCTGCGGGAATCGCTCAGCGAATTACTCCTTCAACAGTAATTGCAGTTTCTGTTCAATCCATGAACTTCGGAGACATCGGTATGACAACGGTAGATTTGCCGGATGGTACCCTGGGAACATTTTCACCACGTATGAATGTGTTTAACGTAGGTTTTGCACACAGCTTTTCATCAAGCATTTATGGAGGTGTTAACTTTAAAGTGATCTCTGAAAGTATCTCTAACTTAAAGGCAAACGGTATCGCTTTTGATGCAGGTATCCGTTACGTTACAGGTGAACAAGACCAAATCAAGTTTGGTATTGCATTGAAAAACGTAGGTCCGGTAATGAAGTACAAAGGAGATGGTTTATCTGACCAGGTTAATTATTTGACGAATGGTAACCTTGCTACTTTGGAGCAGCGTTCCGCAACATTTGAATTACCTTCTTTGTTAAATATTGGTGGGTCTTATGACTTCAACTTTGATGAGAAGAATAAGTTAATTGTGGCTGCTGCATTTACAGCAAACTCTTTCCAGAAAGATCAATACCGTTTAGGATTGGATTATGGATTGACAATCAGCAAAGCTGCATTTAACATTCGCGCGGGATACATCGCTGAGAAGGGAATCTTCAAAACAGAAAACCGTTCGAATGCATTGACTGGTTTTACTGCTGGTTTCTCTGCTGACGCTTTAGTTGGTAAAAAGAAATCTGCTTTAGGATTGGAGTATGCAATGAGATTGGCTGGCCAATTTGGAATTATCCACACTTTTGGTGCGACAATCAGCTTAAAATAAGTTAGTGACTTCCTGAAAAGGAAAGCATATAATTGGAGAGCCCCGACAATAAATGTCGGGGCTTTTATTTGTGCTTTATTTTTCCGGGATAAAATAGTTTGATCAGTTTATCATTCCATTTTCACAAGAGAATAAATGAGAATAACAGCTCAGTGGAAAAACGATCAGATTCAAACCGTATTTCACTGAAAATCACCAACCATTTTTTAGGTACCAACGTTCTGTTTTAAAACCCAAACAGGGGGAGCTACCAAATCGAAATCAGTTTACCGGGGACTGTTTAGTAGTAGCAAGTTTGATATCTCAAAAAATAAGTTATGAAACGAAAAATGAACTACTTATCTCTCCTGGTTATGATTTGTTTTGTTGGTCAGGCCAATGCATACAATCACGATCACGAGAAAAACGGGAAACAGGGCGGAAAACCGAAACCCAATCCGGTAACAAAAGCGGCAACATGTGCACCTGCGAATTACCGTAAAATCATGGACTTTAATGATGTAAGTTGTCAGCTGGAAACAGGAGGTCTTTTATTCCTCGATCGAGCGAATAATCTTGCAACATACACGGTCCCGAAAAAGAAGGGAAGTGAAACTGTGGTCACAACCATTTACGCAGGAGCGCTGTGGATGGGAGGAGTAGATACCAACGGTTTGCTGAAAATTGCTGCAGTGAAGTTCAGGGAAGGGAATGATTTTTGGCCCGGACCACTAAGTGCGGTGCCAAATTCCGGGAATTTTAACCCGAATTTCCCTCAGGGAGATAATGCAACCCGAAATCACAATTTGGGAACAATTGATCCGGACCAGTGTCTGAAGTACGATAATATTTTTACGATCACCAAAGCGGGCGTTATTCAGTTTATTACCTGGAAAGAATGTCCGACAAACGATTGTCCGGAACCTTCAAACGAGACCATTGCCCAAATAAATGCATGGCCGGGTAACGGGGAACCAGGCCGCGGACAAGATCAGTTTTTAGCGCCATTTTATGATGTAAATGATGACACTTTTTACGAACCTGAAGAAGGAGATTACCCCTGGTATGATGATATCTTAGGTCGTGATGACGTGGAATGCGGAAAGGATAGACGCGTCACTCTATTTGGTGATCTTACCAACTGGTGGGTATTTAACGATAAAGGAAATATCCATACGGAATCTCAGGGTGAACCTATCGGAATGGAAATCCACGCCCAGGCTTTTGCTTTCGCAACTGATGATGAGATCAATAAAATGACTTTCTACAACTACGAGCTGATAAACCGAGGCACACAAACCTTATACAACACTTATTTCTCTCAATATGTAGATGCGGATTTGGGGAACTACAATGATGATTATGCAGGATGTGACGTTACGCGCGGATTAAGCTACATGTATAATGGTGACCTAAACGACGAACCGAATTCAGGACGACCTGGATTCGGAGCAAATCCACCGGCAATTGGAGTTGATTTCTTTGAAGGCCCGTACCAGGATGTGGATGGAATGGATAACCCCGGACCTGTTTTTGATTCGATAACAAAACAATGGATTGTACCGACTGTTGCAGATGCTATTGCAAATAAAGGCATTGTCTACAGAGGTTTGGGTATTGGTTATGGGGATTCGATTGCAGATAATGAACGTTATGGGATGCGTAATTTTACGATTTATACCGGAAACGGGCAAGAACCACAATCAGACCCGACTTCGGCACCTCAATTTTATAATTACATGAAAGGGTTATGGCGATTCGGAGATCAGCTGTACTATGGCGGTACCGGATTTCCAGGAGCACCGTGCGTAACTGGTATTCCGACTAATTATATGTTCCCCGCAAACTCAGATACATTGCATTGGGCAACAGAAGGTACTGACCCTGGATTTGACTGGTCAGAATTTGAACCGTGTGGAACCGGATCTACATCCAACCCGGCCGGAGACCGTCGTTTTGTACAGTCAGCCGGACCATTTACCTTACGCCCGGGAGCAGTCAATAACATAACGGTTGGAATTGTTTATGCACGAAGCTATGAAGGTGAAATCTTCTCTTCTGTGAATGCTTTGAAAACAGCAGATACGAAAGCCCAGGCTTTGTTTGATAACTGTTTCCGAATTTTGGAGCCGCCTGCAGCTCCTGTAATAACCATCCAGGAAATGGGAAATGAGTTGATTATTATGCTTGATAATCCGAAAAACTCTAATAACTACCAGGAGAAATATATTGAAGAAGACATCATTGGGATCGTTGACCCGAATGGTGCCGGTGATACTTTACCAAACGGAGATCCGATTATCTACGATAAAAATTACCGCTTTGAAGGATACCAAATCTACCAGTTGAAAGATGCTTCTGTTGGTGTTACAGACTTGGATGATCAGACTGTAGCTCGTTTAGTAGCACAGTGTGATGTCAAAAACGGGGTAAAACGCTTGATAAACTTTGAAACGGATGAAGAATTGGCAGGCTATTCTTTCCCGGTAGAAAAAGTGAAAGGTTCGGATCAGGGAATCAAGCATACTTTCAGAGTAACAGAGGATTTGTTTGCCCAGGGTGATCGTAAACTGGTAAACTTCAAGACGTATTACTACCTGGCAGTTGCATACGGATACAATAATTATAAACCTTATGATCCTTCAGATCCGAAATACCTGGATGGACAGAAAAAGCCATATTTACGTTCGCGGATTAATGCAGATGGTACACCATTGGAAGGAATTCCGGCAGTACCACATAAAATAGCTCCTGAATTGGGAGGTTCTCAGGCAAACTCGATTTACGGACAGACTCCGCGCATCACACGTTTGGATGGAACCGGAAACGGAGGAAGAGAATTGCAATTGACACCGGCATCAGAGAATGCAATCGTTGCCAATGGGTTCCTGGGTGAACTGGAGTATGATTACAATGGTGCTCCGATCAATGTGAAGGTCATTGATCCCTTAAATGTGGTGGGAGGATATTTTGAATGTAAATTCCATGATTATGTCGGTCCATCCGGAAACGGGAATACTGCCTCCGAGTATAAGGGAATCGATACTGCGAGCTGGACCATTTATCACTACGATTTCGAAGGTCCGGGAGCAACGTTGATTGATTATGTAACATCTGATATGACCATTAACCAACAGAACGAACAGGTTGTAATGGTTCCGAAATGGGGAGTTTCCATTGAAATAGTCCAGGAAAAATACTATTTCCCATCCGCAGTGGCATCCTCCGTTTACTTATATGCAGATCCGTTGTCAGCGAGTATTTCGTATGATGATTCCACCAAACANNCCGATAGATTGTAATCCGGCATTGGGGAATGAGAATCCGTGTTTGTATCCGGATGAGATCGGGAAGGATCCCAAGGAGAATTACAACAAGTTGTTGGGAGGGGGAGTTGCCCCGCATAAGTTAACCGGCTATCAATCTGCTTTTATGCCGCTTGCTTACCCGGCAGCTTACACCGGATTTTCCCTGGCACGTTTGAATGCATCGATCAAGTATTTGCCGAGTGTGGATATTGTGATCACCTCAGATCAGTCAAAATGGACACGTTGTGTGGTAATTGAACTGGGCCGCGATGCGAGCCTGAACCAGAATGGAGGCCTTCCGGGAGAACTCCGTAAAACAGAATCAGTTGGTAAAGACTGGAAGCCAGACGGATCGGGAACAACCGGAATGAGCTGGTTCCCGGGATATGCAATCGATTTGGAAACAGGAGCACGTCTGCACATGGCTTTCGGAGAGAATTCTTTCCTGGGAGGAGATAATGGAGCTGATATGAGATGGAATCCGTCAAACAGGCAATTGGATGGAAACGGTCTTACTGTATTTGGCGGCAATCAGCCGATCTGGGTATTTGGAGTGGACGTAAACGGTGAGGGCTGTCCATATTATGATGGGGTCAACAACTGGGTTTATGACCAATACCAGGCAGGGACATCTTTGGCCTATAGAAAAGTATTTACCAGTTTAATGTGGGTCGCGAATACGGTAACAGCAGCAGGGCATGACTTTATGGAAACAGATGTTCGATTGAAATTACGTGTAAACAAACAATATGCGGATTACAATGCAACGGGAAAGAACGGCGGAAGACCGATGTATTCCTGGTCAATGGACGAACTGCAGACAACAACAGCGAGCAGAGACGTATTGGCATCGGCATTGGATTTGATCAATGTGGTACCAAATCCATACTATGCATTCTCAGAGTATGAGCGTAACAGAATTGACACACGTGTTAAGATTGTAAACTTACCGGATCAGTGTACCGTAACTATTTACAATGTAAGTGGTAAGATGGTCCGTCAGTTCAAGAAAGACAATCAGATTACGACAATTGACTGGGATTTAAAGAACGCGATTGGAGTTCCGATTGCAAGTGGAGTTTATTTGATCCATGTGGAAGTTCCGGGAATCGGAGAGCGTGTAGTAAAGTTCTTCGGAGGAATGCGGCAGATCGATCTGGAGACTATTTAAAGACTCAAGTTTAAAATGTCCGGTACTTTCAGCTGCAGATTTAGTTGAAAAGTATCCTGAAAATTGTATGATTAGCTGAAAAAACACGTCGAAATACCGGAAATGGGTTTGTTTCGATAGATAAAAAAATATATATTTGTTGTAACAGGAGAGTCCATTGGGCTCTCTTGTTGTTATTTATAGCACATAACAAACAAAGAATTATGTCAGATTTCGCATATTATACAGAAGAAGGACTTAAGAAGTTGAAGGATGAGTTGCACGAAATGAAAACGGTGCAGCGTCCACGTATATCAGAGCAAATTGCTGAGGCAAGAGATAAGGGGGATCTGTCTGAAAATGCTGAATATGATGCAGCAAAAGAAGCGCAGGGATTATTGGAGATGAAAATTGCTAAAATGGAAGAATTGGTTTCCAAAGCAAGAATCATTGACAATTCATTAATAGATAATTCCAAAGTTTTCATCTTGTCACGCGTAAAGATCAAGAATGTAAACAACAACATGGAGATGGAATACACATTGGTTGCTGAAAGCGAAGCTGATCTGAAAGAGAAAAAGATTTCCGTTGACTCACCGATCGGGAAAGGACTTTTAGGAAAGAAAGTAGGAGATATAGCAGATGTACAAACACCAAACGGGATTATCAAGTTTGAGGTAATGGATATTGCACGCTAATATGGCTACGATCTTTTCAAAAATAATCTCAGGAGAAATCCCGTGTCATAAAATTGCAGAGAATGATGATTTTCTGGCATTTTTAGATATTATGCCTTTGAGAAAGGGGCATGCTTTAGTCATTCCCAAGAAAGAAACAGACTATATCTTTGATATGGAAGATTCGGA
>DJFP01000181.1 GCA_002432565.1 Flavobacteriales bacterium UBA5869 | reverse complement strand
TTCATGTTCGGGCGGATTTCTCTTTCTGCAAAATCACGCACCATTTGCGTGATCATTTTTTGATTTTCGTTTAGTTCAAAGTTCATGATTAACAGTATTTTGGGGTCTCCGTTAATTTTTTATTTCGATTAATAAATTTTAATAGGCCACTAAATTAGTAATATTATTAGAGTAGTTTTTCAATTTCTCAATCCCATTTAGAAAATTTAACCCTACCAGGAAGTTAAAGCCTGCCACTTCACCCCCGCATTTCTGAATTAATTCTGCTGCAGCCGAAGCTGATCCGCCTGTAGCCAGCAAATCGTCGTGGATCAATACGCGCTCTCCTTTCTGAACGGCATCTACGTGCATTTCAATGGTTGCAGAACCATATTCCAAATCATAGGAATGACTGATTTTATGGTACGGTAATTTCCCCGTTTTACGAATTAAAACAAAAGGAAGGCCTAATTCCATTGCCAGCGGATAACCAAATAAAAATCCACGGCTTTCAATTCCTGCAATTTTATCCAGTTTCTGGTCTTTATAAATAGATACCAAATGAGCTACGATTTCCCTGGATAAAGCAGCGTCCAGCATAATTGGAGTAATGTCTTTAAATACTATTCCCTCTTTTGGAAAATCCAATACATCCCTGATTACACCTTTAATTTTTTCTTCGATCATGATTCCGCTATCCATTAATGCTTTGTTTTGAGACCGCAATTTTACGGGAGAATTTGACAAATTCCAAGAGATCGCTCAAACTTGCCCGTTTTAATATTGCAACAACGCTATTTACCAAGATTTAGTGTTCAGGAATGATCTACTTTGCAGTTAACCAAAAATGACTACTTTTTCATCTATGAAAAAAGGAAGGTAGTTTCGGCGACTGCCAGAATATCGCTGAAGGTGAAGCCCGGGATAAAAAAGCAGCCGTGCTCCGCAAAGAATTAAACCTGTGGAAATAAATTATTCCACCACCAGGTAATGCTTCAATTTTTCGTACAATTCCTCCGTCATTAATACGGATTTTTTAATCTCCCGGAGTTCTTTGTAGAATCCGTTCTGAGAACGCATTTTCACGAGAGAATTTGCTAAATTCCAGGAAATATAAGGATGGAAGGATAATTCCTTTGTACTCGCTGTATTGATATTGATCTTCCGGATGTTCTCCGGATCGATCCGGATGTATTTTTCCCAGACAGCAATTTTCTCAGGAGTTACCTGCCAAACCTCGCTCAGCTGGCTCAATGAATAGAACCCTCCAAAATTATCTCGTGTCTTAATAATCTGTTTGGCATCAAAAATTGAAATATCCTGCGCCTGCAGTAAATCATCCAAATCCGCACGGTTAATTTCTACCTGCACGAGTTTCTGCTCCAGCTTATACTCCGTCTGTTTATCCAGGTTTTTGACTCTCTCCGGATAGTAGGTTGAATCTTTGATCAGGTTATAAAGTTCTTCGGGAATGACAAAGATCCGTTTCAGCTCTTCGTTTGAATAGATTTTCCCGGAAGTAAATTTTAACACAACCGCGCTTTGTTTTTCCGAAAGACCTAGTGCCATCCATTCCTCCAGGGTGTAATCGTTCGGATTAAAACGGGATAAAGGTCTGGAATAAAGCTTTTTATTCCGGTTTTTTCGGTAACTGAAACCGGATTCCCTATTAAGCTTTTCCGTAATTTGTTTCTCGTCATCAGTCCATTGCTCAATACTGATTTCGGGTTTAGGTCTGAAATACTGGATCAGATCCGGAGCCACAAAAATAGCGAGCAGCAAAAGCGTGAAGATGATAATTCCTCGTTTAGTAGATTTTGAATAGTGGGTCATTTATTAGTCTTTAGCGGTAGTAAATCAAATCATGTTGCAGAATCGGTATTGTTTCCTGAATATCTTTCGGACGGTAATTTAATAATTTTTCAGCTTTCGAAAGATCAAAACCTGTCCTTGGAGGTCTTTTTGCAGCCTGGTTTAAAGTATCGGAAGAAATGGTTTCAATAGGAAGGTCTTTCAACCCCAAAGCCTTACCTACTTCTTTTACGATTTCGTTTACAGCTCTTGTTTTAGGTCCTGAAAGATGAAAAATACCACGTTGACTTCTCAAAACAATCTCCACACATCCGTATGCCAGGTCATCCGCCCAGGTCGGTGCACGGAACTGATCATCTACCAGTTTCATCATTTCACCTTTCGGAAGTGCTTCCAAAGCCCACAGGATCATATTGGATCGCGACAAGCCGAAGCCTGTCCCATAAACAATGATCGTTCTGGCAATAGACCAATTACTGTAATTATCCGGATCTTGCAGTAATAAGTGTTCTGCATCTACTTTAGACTGTGCGTAAACACTCAGAGGATTTACAGGATCTTCTTCTTTATAAGGGCCATTCTCTCCGTCGAAAACAAAGTCAGTTGATAACAATTCGAAATGTGCATTAATGCTTTTCGCAGCATCAAAAAGTACTTTCGTGGAAACAACATTTACCTGGTGACATTCCTCCGGATGCAGTTCGCAATAATCCACATTAGTCAAAGCTGCCGTATGAACAATGGCTGTTGGCTTTTGATCTGTCACCAATTGGTTCACAGCATCTGTTTGAAGCAGATCCAGACTGAAATAATTGCTTTCCGGGCATTCCGGGTTCCTGTTCGGACCTTTTGAGGTTGCTATAAATGGAAGCTGGTGCTTCATACAGCGCTTGACAATTTTTTGTCCTAATAATCCATTAGAGCCGGTGATAAGTATTTTCATGAAAGTTCAGGCTTATAATTCCCAAATGGAAGCGCGTTTAGATCTTTTAAATCCAAAATAATGTTTATGTTCTAAGATCCAGGCCATAATGAGGTAAGGAATCAAGGGAGAACCCAAACCAATGCAGGTTGCATAGATAAACCCCAGACGCACTTTATTGGTCTGAATCCCTAATTTGGCTGCCCACCAGGAGCACACTCCGAAAGAGCGCATCTCAAAGAAAAAAGCTATTTTTTGAAGGGTTCTTTTCATTTGTTATTCCTCTTTCAAAAGTACGACTTTTTTAAATTAAAAATGGATAATCGACCCTTGAGAAGTTTTTTCGATATGCCTTCTTTTCGATTTTGACCTTTCAATTCCTTTTTAGAACATTGTTCCCTATCACACATTCCAAACATTTCTTTTTCGCACAAAACTCATTGGTAAGTTCGATCAATCCCTGGGATTCTAATGTGTTGACAGGTTTGACACCCACCTTTTTCCAGGAGTTTATTTTTTCATTTTTTTCGGCAGGAAGCAGTTGCAGCATTTCAAATGCCTTGTCTCGATAAGCAGCATCACTGAGACGATGTGACAACCACCAAAGAAACGGAACAACACTGTTGGTGATAATCGTATTGGCTGTTGCCAGACTAATGCCTGACGGTGCTTTCTTCTCTTTCCCAAAATCAAAATGAGTTGTCCAATAATCGTCTGCAGGTTTCATCAATTGCGTTTGAAGCATCATAAGCAATTCTCGAGCAGGCAGGTACCAGGTATCGGAATCCCAATTCATTTCATGAACAAAGCTTGCAAACTGCGCCAGGCGTTGCGTGGGGAAACCGCCCGGCCGGCATCCTTTGAATTTCCAGCTTTGTGTATTCAACGTTTTTAATTTGAGCCTGTAACGTTGAAAATCCCATTCTTTTTTTAATTCCTTGTGATACGTGACCGATTTTTCTTCATTCAAAAAGCCTCCCACCCCAAAAGCAATTGCCATTTTTTGCCTGTGGGTTGCTTTCAGAAATCTATCAAAAGGAATTCCAACAGCCAGTTGCTGGAAAGGAAGCTGGTTCACCTTCATTCCGAATGCCCTGGAAATGCTATGGAACAACACTTCTTTGAAAGACATTTTACCACTTTGGTACAAATGCTCCAATTCCATCATTTTGCGATCCATACGCTGAAAAAATGCTCGTTCCAATTGATTTACGACCAATACCTCAGGAACTCCCTTCAAAAAAGGTTCACACAGAATGGATCCCTGTCTTTTGTAATAATTCGTAAACCAGTTAAAGTGATCCAAATCTATCAAAGACTTCAATTCCACGGTCGGGATAGGGATTCCCTCCACAAAAATTAATTGATCGTGCTCGTAAACCACATGAAGGATCACATTGGAATAAGCTTTGTCGAACTGATGACCGTGCAGGTTCCAATCGGATGACTTCACATGCATTTCAATATTCCCCGAATGCCTGATCTCATCCAACAGGATTTGTCCGTTGAAAAAATCAGGACCTGAATCCAGGTTGTGAATTCCTATATGAAGAATCTCAACTTTTTTACCGTCTACAGTAAGCAGATTCGTTAACGGAAGCCGTTTGTTCTTCCATAGAAAATGGAGGTAGTTTTCATTCATTTCACATCACTTTCTTAAATAAGTTAAGGAAAAAGATGATTTGAAACAAGTGAAAAAGCTTATTTATACTCCGGGAACAATTCCAACAATCCTTCTTCGTTTGCGCTACAAACCCCACGTTCGGTAATCAGTGCTGTAACCAAACGGGCCGGTGTTACATCAAACCCATAATTACTTGCCTGTGTAGTTTCCGGGCAGATCAACACTTCATCCAATTGACCGGAGATTTTGCTTTTCCCGACCACATAACGTACTTCATTCTGATTTCGCTGTTCGATCGGAATTTCCTTCAAACCGTCGCGAATAGTCATATCCAAAGTAGTTGATGGAAGAGCAACATAAAACGGAATGTGATTATCATGAGCAGCCAAAGCTTTCAGGTAGGTCCCGATCTTATTGGCAACATCTCCCTGACGAGTGGTACGATCCGTTCCAACGATACACATATCTACCATTCCATGCTGCATTAAATGCCCGCCCTGGTTATCTACAATCAATGTATGAGGAACTTCGTGTCTGGTAAGTTCATAACAGGTCAGATTTGCACCTTGTAAGCGCGGGCGTGTTTCATCCACCCAAACATGCACTTTAATTCCTTTTTGAATCGCCTGGTAAATCGGAGAAGTAATGGTTCCCCACTCGATACAGCCCAGCATTCCTGCATTGCAATGCGTCAGGATGTGAACCGTTTCACCATTTTTCTTTCTGGAAAGTTCTTCGATCAATGGCAATCCGTGAACGCCGATCATGCGACAGGTTTCCACATCGTCCTCTACGATCCGTGCTGCTTCCTCCCAGGCAGTTTGAACCAAATCCGAAGCATTAGCCAATTTTGCCTTCATTCGGTCGAGCGCCCAGAATAGATTCACAGCCGTTGGGCGGGAAAGGCGCAGATCTTCGAATGCTTCTTCCATATTTGCACCTTCACGAGCAGCCAGGTAAATACCATACGCAGCAGTAGCGCCGATTAACGGGGCACCACGAACAACCATATCTTTGATAGCACGTTCCGCATCTTTGTAGGTGATCAACTTTTCAACAACCCATTCATGAGGTAATTTGCGTTGATCTATTACTTCTACGTACTTGTCCTCGGTTGTCCAAATGGTTCTGAATGCGCTCATAAACTTAATTTATGCCGCAAAATTAATCTATTTGGAACAAATCAAATGAATTCCGCGTTATTTTACCCCGTGTTTTTCCGGAAGTTTTTATTCAAAGAAACCCGCTCTATTCAAAAATCAGCTCGTCAAAGGAAGTCACGAATTGTTTCCAGGAAGGGGTCATACCATCTCTGGCCAATTGAACTGTTTGATATCCGGTTGAATCTGCAGCCTGCAATTCTTCTTCGATATCACTCAGGAAAAGGATTTCTGAAGGATCAAGATTCAGTTCTTTCGCAATTTTAGCGTAAGTCGCAGCTTCTCGCTTGCCACCTGTATTGGTATCAAAATAATAAGAAAAATAAGGCGTCAGGTCACCTGCGATACTATAGCCGAAAATCAGTTTTTGAGCAGGTACAGAGCCTGAAGAAAATACGCCCAGGTTGATTCCCTGTTCTTTCCAGCTTTTCAGGTTCGCTGCTACTTCCGGGTAAACATGACCTTTCAGTTCTCCGTCGCGGTAGCCGGCATCCCACAAAACTCCCTGCAGGGTTTTGAGCGGTGTAATCTTACGGTCTTCGACACTCCATTTATAGAGCTTGTCAATGATTTGCTCATCTGTAGACAAAATTTCTCCGTCTTCGGATTTTGCCAGCTGCACCGTTTCTTCGAACGCTTCCTTAACTACCAGTCGGTCTTTCAAAGCAAGCAGATCGGAAATATTTTCCCTGAAATACGGAAACAGCTCTTCGGCAACGAAAGAGATGGAAGAAGTTGTTCCTTCGATATCGGTAAGAATGAATTGAGGTCTTTTAATCGTCATATCAATGAGTTTTTATCCGGTAAAATGTAATTCCGTACTATTACGGCTATGAGGTACTATCGTTTTATCGCGTCACTCGAAAATCGTTGAATCGCTGCTCCAGTTTTGACTCCGTATAATGCGGCACCCATCCGCTCATATCAATAAAAATACGGATCGCTTTCACGAAAGGGTTGGTTTCTCCTGCATCAAACCAGTGCTTTGTGCCTTCCGGAACTGATATCAGATCTCCCTTTTCGCACAACAAATTAAACACCGGCTCTGTTTCCAGGTTGAACCAGAACAAGCCTTCGCCATCCACAAAAAAGCGGATCTCGTCTTCGGAATGCGTGTGTTCTGCCAAAAACTTAGCGCGGATGACTTCGTAATTTTCAGTCAGTTTAT
>DJFP01000003.1:1909-5439 GCA_002432565.1 Flavobacteriales bacterium UBA5869 | reverse complement strand
AGAAAAATCGTGATTTCTTCCGCGTCCGTATTCGTAGCAGTGAAGGATTACGTAATATCCCAATGCTTTTAATCCTTTTGCCCTCAGGAATACATCCAGTACACCTCCGTAATCGGGTGGAAAAGGGACATCAAAAGAAACAACATGGATTTTTTTATGCATGGACTTTCGGATAGAATTCGTTTAACTGCTGTACTTCAACCTCCCAATTCTCTTTGCCGGCAGCAATTTTACAGTTGTTTTTCCAGCGTTCCATCAATTCGGGATTGTTTAGAATGGCCTGTACTTGCTGAGCCAGGTGTTGCGGGTCGAAATCGCTTACGATTTCCCCAACCTCGTAACCTTTTACCAGTTTCGAAACTTCTACCAGGTCGGAGCAAATAATCGGGGTGGAAGTATGGATGTAGTCGAAAATTTTATTGGGCAGTGAAAACAGGTAATTCGGGTTTGTGGGCTGGTCGAAGCTCAAACCCAGGTCGGCTTGCTGCGTGTACTGAAGTAATTCCGAATAGGGCCGCTTTCCGAAGAAAAGTACCCGATCCTGCCAGTTTTCTTTTTCCACCAATTTTTTCATATCCGGAATAATATCGCCGTTCCCAACAATGATTAAAACAGCATTCTCCAGGAAAGGCATCATTCGGATTGCTTCTTCAACTCCTCTGTCGACATTCAATCCGGCACCCTGCATGATCAGGATGTGTTTCCCTTCCGGAATTCCCAATTCTTTTTTTGAGCGGATGTGAGCAGGGTTCCAAAGCGGTGAAACGTTGCGGACCACTTTGAGTGAAACACCGTATTTTTCGCGGTATTTTTCAGCAATCGATCGATTGACGGTGCTCACGAACTTCAGCTTGGGAAAAATAAAACGTTCAATCCGCTCCCAGACAGCTTTCACTTTCGGCCTGCTGATCAGCTCGGGAACTTCCGTGAAATACTCGTGGGAATCGTAAACCAGTTTTTTTCCTTTCAGTTTTGAGACCAGGTAATTCGGAAGCAATGTGTCAAGGTCATTGGACACCAAAATAGTTGACCGACGAAAAAGCAGGAACCAAAACAGGCGGAAGTTGAACCATGCATAGAACAAAGCACCTTTTTCATAATACATCCGGAAACGTTTGGTGCGGTAACTCCGGTATTCCATTTCCTGGCTCGATTTGAGTTTGCGCCCAACGAGCAGCACGTCATATCCCTGGTTTTCAATAAACGAACAAACCTTATGGACACGCTGATCGGTGTTCAAATCATTGATAACGCTGACAATAACTTTTGGTTTTTTCAATCTATAGTTTTACGATGCGTTCAATGCGTTGCAGTGTTCCGTCAGAAATACGGACCTGGTAGCTGCCTTTTGCAACGGTGCTCAAATCAAAAACGCTGATACCTCCTGAAATAGTATGCTGAATTTGAATTCTTTTTCCGGTCATATCCAACAATTCCAGGGAAATGTTTTCACCGGAGATTCCCGATAAGTCAATTTTTAATTCATCGGATGCCGGGTTCGGATAAATGGATACCGATGCCAGGTGACTTTGCTCCAGTCCAAGCGGATTGGTAAGAATGATGTTGTAATCTTCTACTTCACCGTAATTGGTATTTCCACAAGGTTGTATCGGGCCTTCTCCTCCTTGTGCGGGGTTGAAAACAATCCGTGTACGCATCTTAACAATTCCCGTTACTGCGTTGGAAGGAACTGTAAAATTGAAGATGAGTGATGAGCCTGCAACAATGGATACAAAAGCGATACGCTCGTTGGGATCATCGAAGTCAAAATCACTGTTGAAATCGATCCATGCAGCAATCTCATCTCCAACATAAGCACTACCGGGAGGTCCTCCGCTAATTTGAGGAATGATTGCAATGCTGTAGGTTTGACCCTTCACCAATGTGGTACTTAAATTATAATTGCTGTAATTGGTGCATTCGCTTTCATTGTTAATGGTCTCCAGGATCACCTGCTGAATGAACTCATCGCAATACGCAGAAGATGCTGTGCATGGAGACGTAGCAGTTGTTACATAGATGTAATCAGTTTTCAGCTCAGAGTCTGAGCCGGCGCTATTCGCAACCGTTAGTTCAACTGTGTAAGATCCAACTGCAGTAAAAACAAGTTGCGGATTCTGTGAATTTGCGTTTGTTCCCCCTATAAAACTCCAACCGGTGGCGGGAGTGATTGTCCAGGACCAGGAAGCAGGAGTTCCGGTAGACTGATCTGTAAATTGAGAAGTACCACCGATGCTGACAGTTGTTGGATTTGCTGCAAACTGCGCCACAGGAGTTGAATTAATAACGCACGGAGCAGCTATTCCATTCAGGTAGGTAGCTCCGGTACTATTTGGATCCAACCAGGGTTTTAACTGAGAGCTGTAAGTAGAACCATTTTGGTCCCAGTCGGAATAGAATTTTCCATACAGATCGGGCATGTCAGGTCCTGTTTGTCCGTTGTTCGAACAAGCAGACCGACCTCCTGAAAGCTGTCCGACAATTCTTCCTGCAGCGTTAAAAATAGGAGATCCTGAAGATCCGCCTTCCGTAACTCCATGACCATTTGCTGTGGCAGACCAGTAAACTTTCCAATGTGCATTGGGAGCTCCGCCATTGTATGTTTCGGAATCCAACTCTTCCGTATAAGTGGAGATTTTTTTGGAACTTCCTGCCGGATGGTGGATTCCTACTCCGTTTGAAGAAGTCGTATTTGTTCTGTCCCAACCTGCATAAAATACTTCATAAGAGGAAGGCGGCTGCGCGTTTAGTTCTACGAGGTAAAAATCAGATCCCGCAACTCCGGAAGGTCCCGGAGGATTATTCAGTGTTCCGTTTCCGGAAGATGCTCTTACGATTCCGCCGGTCATTGTTTTTGATCCCTTTGAAGGGTCCGTATAATTCCCTGATCCGGGTGAACAGGTTGTTTTTTGGTATTTCCAGTACCAAACCCATGTAGCAATGGACTGTCCTGCTACGCGTTCACCGCAATGCCACGCTGTTAAGATGTAAGGTTTGCAGTTATTTGCAGTGTTATTGATGGTTGAAGCCGAACAAACATACGTTCCGGTCCCGTCATTAAAAGTATAATGTACAACTGACCTGATCTGGTTCCCCCAGTTGTTTCCTTCCGAACAAGCCACATCCACTTCACAGTTTCCGGCTTTCTCAGAAGTTTGTTCACTGGTGCTAAAAGCATTCACATGTTCTTCAACGCCGCGGTAGAAATAAACAACTTCCTGAATAGTGAAAACAGGAGTTTCCTGAACCCATGCCGGCGCACTGTATTCCAGGTACATGTCTTCTCCCTGTACCATTTCCATCGCCTGGAAGTCATCGGTTGCTGAGCTGTAGGCTCCCAGCACTTGTTTTCCGTTTGCGTTGTAGGCAAATAACTTTCCGCCTGCGGGAATCTGAACAGTTTCGGAGAAATACAACCCAAGTGCAAGAGCGCCTTTTCCTGAAATGACCAATCTCCAGACTTTCGTTCCGTCAGGCAATAAAGTCCAGCCACCTGAATTGTTCATGGTGATAGAAACCGGAACATTCAA
>DJFP01000003.1:0-1858 GCA_002432565.1 Flavobacteriales bacterium UBA5869 | reverse complement strand
TACCAAGCGACAGGAATATGCCGAGCATTAAAAGATATTTTAGCATTGTGCTTATATTTATGTGTAGTTTTCTCAAAATTACACTCTTTTAACACAAGAAACCAAACTTAAAAACGCTTTTTTATTGAAGTTTGTCGAATGAATAAAGTTCTAGTTATCGAAGACGAGCAAAGTTTGCTCGAAATCATTCAATTTAACCTGGAATTGGAAGGCTATTCCGTATCTACCATTAACAACGGAAGGGAAGCTTTAACAATGAAAAACCAACTGGATAACTATGACCTGGTGATTTTGGATGTGATGCTTCCGGAAGTGAGCGGATTGGATATTTGCCGTGCTTACAGGGAAGTGTCAAATGTCCCGATTATTTTTATTTCGGCGAAAGGAAATACCATCGACCGGATTGCAGGATTGAAACTGGGAGCAAATGATTACCTGCCAAAACCGTTCGACCTGGAGGAATTTATTCTGCGCTGCTCTGTTTTGGTACAACCCAATAAAAAACAGATCCACATTCCTTCTGAAATAAAAATTGGAAATTACCGGATACTGCCGGCTTCTTTTGAAGTAGAAAGTATGCTTACCGGTGCGAAACAGGAACTAAGCAAACGCGAGATGGAACTCATTCAGCTATTCTTTTCCCGAAAGGATGAGGTGGTTTCCCGGGATGAAATCCTGAATACATTATGGACCAATGACCAGTTTCCAACGGGAAGAACGATTGATAATTACATTTTGAGCTTCCGGAAATTATTCGAAGAAGATCCGAAAAATCCGCAATTTTTTCATTCGATCCGCGGTGTCGGATATAAATTTACCTTACCTGATTAATCCTATCTTTGCAGCATGGTTGTAGAACTCGACAGAGAAATAACAGAAGAAAAAAGACTGCGTTACGATAAAGCCTATTTGAGAATGGCTCAAACCTGGGCGGAACTATCGCATTGTGAACGGAAAAAAGTGGGCGCACTGATCGTGCGCGACGGGAGAATTATTTCTGACGGTTATAACGGAACACCGGCAGGTTTCCCCAACTGCTGCGAAAATCAACAGGGAGAAACCGAATGGTACGTGTTGCACGCGGAAGCAAATGCCATTTTAAAAGTAGCCCGCTCTACCAACGATTGCAGCGGCGCAACCTTGTTCATTACACTTTCCCCTTGTAAGGATTGCAGCAAGCTTGTCCTGCAGGCCGGAATAAAAAGAGTTGTTTACATGATGGAATATAAAGATACGACAGGTGTTGATTTCTTAAAAAGCGCCGGCGTTGAAGTTGTCCATATCTCAGATCCGAACGAATGAATAGAAAATATGCCTTTGTTTATCCAATCCTGCTGATGGTTTTTTTGGCCATTGGTTTGCTCCTTGGATCTAAATTAAACCAGCCTGCTCAGCAGCAAGTTTCCGGTAATTATTCCAAAATGCAGGAAATCATCGGCTTGCTGGACAGGGAATATGTGGATTCGATCGAAAGCAAGAAATTATTCGAGAAAACCATCTCGGATATGCTTCATGAACTCGATCCGCATTCGAATTATATCCCGTATGAGGACCTGCAGACTGTTAATGAACAAATTGATGGGAAGTTCGGCGGAATCGGAATTCGTTTTGCAATTATCCGTGATACCTTGTGTGTTACCAATGTGATTCCCAATTCTCCCTCTTTCGGTACGGGAGTTTTGGCCGGAGATAAGATCCTGATGATTGACGGAAAGAATGTTGCCGGCAAGAAAATCAAGAATGAAGACGTTTTGGGTAAGTTGAAAGGCGAGCCGAATACGAAAGTGAGAGTCCAGCTTTACCGCAATAAAAAGAAGATCGAAAAAAACATAGTGCGCGGGGTTATTCCAATACCTTC